>JAYVGZ010000026.1:0-4560 GCA_043771805.1 Pseudomonadota bacterium | reverse complement strand
GTACTATTGTATTCGCAGGAGTGCTCGTCTCCCCACCTGCAATCAGCCCGACGGGGAGCAAGATAGCACTAGTGTGGGCCTCTGAAATGTTAGCGGCTAAACGCGACAATCGTTTAAGATCTTCTTTTAGTTGGCTGATTAACGTCATTCTACATTTGGGTTAAAAACTCTCGCCGTTGAAAGCAACGGGAGGGAAAACCACCGCACGGTGAAAAATACAACTTTAACTGACCTAAAGTTAGCAGAGGGTTGATGGCGGGACAACCCATCAAATCAATATGGCGGTAGAACCAATAACAGTTAAGCAACCGATAGTGCCCAGTAGATGGAATTATGTGATCGTCGCTATTTTCTCGGGTCTGTCGCTCGCCGCCCGCGTGTGCCAGAGTCCTGCTCCTCAGCACCGGATTCGGTTGCGGTGCTCCTGCCACTACTAGCGCGTCTCGGGCGCGGTGGAGCACTTGAACGACCAGCGCGCCGATTCGCTTCGCCGCTACTTCGACTACTTCGCTGTTCCGCAGAGGTAGAGCTGGCTCGTCCACTTGACGCCGGAGAGGGTCGCGCCGCGGGTGGCGTAGCCAACGCTCCTGGTGGCAGCGCCGCCGCAGAGGAGGGCAGCGCAGCAAGTGGCGCATCCTTTACCCCTTCCATCTCAAATTCGTATTCATCTGGACGGAGCCGCCCGTCCGGTAAAATCAAGATCTGCACACCGTGGTTAGCTTCAAGGGCTGCAATATCCCCGCGCTTATTGTTGAGGAGGAAGAAAGCCGGCATCGATGGAAGCCGCGCTTTTACTTTTGCTACGTGCCCAACTACAACTGCAGCCTGGATCTTTCGCAGCGCTTCGAGAGCCACAAGCTCTGGGTTTTTGATGTTGCCGCTGCCTAGGCAGTGGTCGCATTTTATGTGACTGTGGCTTGCAAGTGAGGCGCGCAGCCTTTGGCGCGACATTTCAAGAAGTCCGAACTTTGAGAGTCGCCCAAGCTCAATTCGAGCTTTGTCAGTTCGCACGGCATCTTGCAGTTTTCGCTCAACAGAGGCGCGATGACGTTTGTCGATCATGTCGATAAAGTCGATTACAACTAGTCCTCCGAGGTCTCGAAGGCGGAGCTGTCGCGCAGCCTCTTCAGCTGCTTCCATATTTGTCTTGAACGCCGTTTCTTCGATGTTCTCGCTGTCTGTTGCCTTACCTGAGTTAACGTCAATAGCAACCAGGGCCTCAAGTTGTTCGATAACGATTGCGCCACCAGATTTAAGTTTGACTTCGCGCATCAGCGTATCTTGGACCTGCTGGTCGATCCCGTGTGAAGTGAAGATAGGTTCTTTGCCGTCATAAAAACGGATGCGAGAGCGGTATCGGGGCATGACCTGCCCAACAAACTCTTTGACTCGTCTGAAGGTCTCTGGATCGTCGATCACGATCTCGCGGACATCCGGAGTAAAGTAATCCCGAATAACGCGGGTCGAGAGGTCGTTGTCTTTGTAGAGTAGGCAGGGGGCCGTCGGATTTTGGTTGGCTACAAGTATGCTTTCCCACAACTTCAATTGAAGGGAGAGATCTCTTGAGAGTTCACTAAGGGACCGATCGAGACCGGCAGTGCGGATAATCATCCCAATACCAGCTGGCATCTCAAGCTCACGTGCAAGCTTACGTAAGCGAACGCGCTGGTCGCCGTCACTGATCTTCCTAGATATCCCACCGCGGTCACTTCCCGGCATAATAACGACGTAGCGACCAGGAAGTGAAAGGTAGGTCGTGAGGGTGGCGCCTTTCATGTCGCGCTCTTCCTTAACAACTTGGACTACGATCTCTTGACCAGGTTCAAGCACATCTTGAATACGCACCCGGCCGTTGCGGGGAGCGTTCCCCCTGAAGCACGACGGGTGAACGTCGTTGATCTGGAGAAAGCCGTTACGTTGAGTACCAATGTCGATGAAGGCGGCTTGAAGACTGGGCTCTATACGCGAAATCCTTCCGCGGTAAACGTTCCCCTTGGCCTTCTTGCCGACATTTGATTCTATCTCAAGCTCAACGAGTGCGTCGCCATCGACTATTGCGATGCGGCACTCTTCGGGATGCACCGCATTGATGAACATTCTCTGATCCATGATTTCCCCCTGTCAGGAGGGCTGAGGAGAGTGTGCGCGACAACGCACCAAGGAAAATTGAGCTGACTCGCGCGCTCTTTCATCCACTTTGAAGATGGAGAGCCGCTTACTATCAAATCTGTCGGGTCGAATAGTATCGAACCTGAGCTTGCCAGACCTCGAAAAGAGATCGTAGAGCCTTCAGACGTGCAATTTTTCCTTGATGATTCCTGAGTCATATTGTCTCTTTAGCCGTTTTCGCTCACCCATCGGCTCGCGCGGCTGTGGCACTGCCATTTTCTCCCATTACGAACGGCGCAAGCCATAAATCGTGGAATGTGTGGCAGCTTCCGCTGTTGCGACGTCTCGTTGAAGACTCGCAGCCCCTCTCAGCACCTCGTGAAAATTCGATTAAAAATCTTGTGCTGGTTATTAAGCCAGCCCTCTGTGTGTAACACAGTACCCCCAAAGAGGGTATCATTTCCTATGCGACGCCGTTCTATTGTCGCGAAATGGCTAGTAGCGACTCGATCTGGCGGACGAGATCCTTCGATTTGCACGGCTTGGTTAGCACCACGTTGCAACCCGCATCGCGGGCTTCCTGATGAACTTCTGGGTCATCCAAGGCGGTAAATGCTACTATCGGCACCGAAATGCCGCGGTTCCTCAGCTCGCGAATGCAGGCTTGTCCGTTCATCTTTGGCATCATGAGGTCAATAAGAATTATATCCGGCTTCGTTTCTTCGACGCAGGCTAAGGCTGAGATGCCGTCAGCTCCACGAACTACGTCAAACCCCTGGTCTTCGAAAAGAAGGTCGACGATGTCTAATGCTGTAACGTCGTCATCAATCACGAGAATCTTGTTAGTCATGGTCTAAACCTCGCTGTAACTCGCAAAGTGCGTTGTTCGGGAAAAGCTTAAAGGGCGGAGGAGGAGAACTTGCGCAACCTCCCCCGACGCTGTCACGTGCTCTGTGCCCGCGAATGTCCTATATATTGAATGATGCAGAAAGGGTGAGAATCGGTACGGCAGAAGTTTTTGACAAACCTTAGGTACCTCAAACGAGCGTACGAAAGGTAAACATGCGGGTTGATTTGCAACCACCGTTTTGCTCTATCGACTTGAAATGTTTCGATTATTAACCGATATGAATCATGAGTGGTTACCTTAGGTTGGTATTTGAAACTTTTGGCGCGCAATGGGTCTCCCATAATAGAGCGTTAAGCTCAAATACTCATTAGGCTTTTCGCGGAGCTCTTTCGGTGTTCGCGGCGGAATTGCAAAGAGGCTCTTACACGGAGTTTTTACACGTTCATGTTTGCCCTAGAGATTACATTTGAAGGCGATTCAGGGGGAGCGGAGGTCGTTTTTATTCGGCGTCCATCGGCACTCATCGGCGCACTCGAATCTGCTCATGTTGTGATCGACGACATGAAGTCATTGCGGTATCACCTGCGAGTTTCGCGAGAACTTGAGCGCCGTTTTCGGCTCGCTCCGATTGCAGAGGATGGAGCGACACAGACACCACAGTTCTTAGATGCCGTGTACGACGGAGAGACACTGGTGTCTCTGGGGCCTGTGTCGCTAAGGTTGACAGCTCTCGATATCGATTTATTGATGAAGGAGACCGAAGCTCCAGACAAAGCCGGGGTTCGGATTCTTCGTGAAGCATGTGGCGGTGGAGGTCCGCGTTTCCCGGCGCTCGTGATTAGCGCAAATCCACCGATGGTCGTCTCGTTTGCACCAGACCAACCAATTCTGCTTGGGCGAGCTCGCCAGTGCAGCTTGCGGGTTGATGTCCCAAGCCTCTCATCGAAGCATGCGCGAATTGGCTTCGAGTCTGGAGAGTTTTGGGTTGAAGACCTCGGGTCTACGAACGGTACTTTTGTAAATCGACAACAGATTTCCGGCCGAGTGAACGTCCCTGCCGGTGTTGCGATGAAGTTTGGTGCGGATGTTGATGTAGTTGGCGTTGTGTCTCAAGACCAGCTCAGTAAGGCACTGTCTTCACCCTCAGAGCGTTCGGCGAAGGCTTCCGTTGTTGAGGCCGCCTTCCCCGTGTTGGTTTCTCTCTCAGAGAGTGCGCGGCCGGCTCGAATTGTCTTGGTGCCGGGCTCGTCGTTTGTACTGGGGAGAGATCCGGGGAGCGATATGTGGCTTGGTGCTCCTCATGTATCGAGACGGCACTGCGGAGTAGAGATGACTAAGTCGGGTGTTGTGCGCATCATCGACCACAGCACAAATGGAACCGCCTACGATGGGGGGATCCTTCACAAGGGAGATGTCGTTGAGACTACCCAGACCCCGTACGTGCTGGACTTCGGCGGGAACATCTCAGTGGCGGTTTGCTTCGATGAAAAAGACGAGAAGACTTTTATCAAGGCGAACGGGTCTCCCCACAGCTTCGTTGCGCAACTAACTGATGGTGGAGTGGTCACTCCAAAGACCCCGGTTGGTCCGCGGGCGCGTCG
>JAYVGZ010000025.1:0-4000 GCA_043771805.1 Pseudomonadota bacterium | reverse complement strand
CTGGCAAGGCTTTTGCCGTAAATCACTATAGGTTATTGTTTTGATTCGCATCCGCGAATCGATAGCGTTTTCCAAAAGCCGGGATTTCGCTACGGACTTCTGGAAAACGCTATATATGGAACGAGGAAAAATCTCTCTTATAGGCTTTATGGGTGCAGGGAAAAGCACCGTCGCTGCCCTCCTTGCCCAAGCGTTGAACATCGAATGTTGTGAGATGGATGAGGAGATTCTTCGCTTGGCGCAGAGTACTCTGGGGTTCTCGGCTTCCACTGTGTCCGAGATCATCGACGTGCACGGGGATTCTGTTTTTAGGGATCTTGAAGAACAGGTCGCTTCGGATCTCCGGCTCCGACGAGATCTGGTCGTATCGACCGGGGGTGGAATCATCGGCCGCGCGCAAAACATGACGTCACTGAAGGAAGCTGAAGGTGTAGTGGTATTTCTTAGGACCGAGTTTGAAACTATTTCACACCGACTCAAAGATGATACTGGTCGCCCACTCTTTCGTGATCGGGCCAAAGCTCAGCGCCTCTATCAGGAACGTCTACCTCTTTATGAAAGGTGGAGTGACCTTTCAGTCGATACTGATCGGCTCTTACCACCCGCCGTGTGCGACCTACTTCTCAAAGGGCTAGGATGATCGCACCAGTCTCCGCAGCCTCACCCACCTTCATTATCATTGGAGACCCCGTGGAACACTCACTCTCACCGACGGTACACATGGCAGGGTACGCTGCGGCCGCTCTTCCGTACGTCATGATTGGTGCGCGAGTTGAGCGGTCTAACCTCCGTGATGCCTTTCTTGGAATAAGAGCACTCGGAATAAGGGGCGTCTCTATCACGATGCCTCACAAAGTTGAGAGCCTCGCTTTGGTAGACGAAGTTGACCCCGTAGCGCAAGAGATTGGAGCCATTAATACAGTGGTTAATGTCGGTTCGGGGCATCTGATTGGCTACAACACTGACTGGCTCGGGGTCTTGCACCCTCTGGAGAGGCTCACACCGCTAAAGGGTGCACGCGTGGCGGTGCTTGGGGCGGGCGGGGCCGCCAATGCGGCGATTTTTGCTACCGCAAAGAAGGGAGCTGTTGTCACCGTTTTCAATCGAACCGCCGCCAAGGCTCATGAGATCGCAACACGGTGGGGTTGTTCTGCAGATTCCATTGCGCAAACTACGGAGTGGTCTCGCTTCGATATCATTATTAACACTACCCCTGTCGGTATGGGGGCGCTGGCTGAGGTAAGCCCGCTGCCAGATCACACCTTCCTCCCCCATCAGATTGTGTTTGAGACGATATATTCGCCACTCGAAACGCGGCTTCTTCGAGACGCCCGTCAATGTAGTGCAACAGTTGTGACTGGGGCAGAAATGTTCCTTGAGCAGGCACTCGCTCAGTATGAACTTCACACCAAAACTTCTGCCCCACGAATAGAGATGGAACGGGCGCTTAAAACCGCGTTGGAGGAGAAAAGATAAACACTCTTCACAGTAACTTTCCAGCTCCAGGGAGTGACCGAGTTAACTGGTTGCGGTATAATACCGCTTCTTTTGATGATTCTTACGCCGAATTGAGATCTACGTATCCACTAGTGAACCGGTGCAACTGATATATGAGTGCCCAACGAGTAGACAATCGTTACTGCCTACCCATCATCGAAAAGCGTAAGGCTGCCGTCCAAAAAACCCTGCAGAAAGAGATAGAACGGTTTCGGTTCGCTGAAGTGTGGGTTGATTACATAGAGGATATCGACCCCGGTTTCGTTACTTCTCTTATCGGAAGCTACCCTCACCGGCTAATTATTGTCTTTCGCAGGCAAAACCTTGAGCCGATGAAGATGTCCCCGGAGGATCGTTGGCAGATTATTTCAAGCCTATCACGAAAGCAGGTATTCGTAGATTTCGACATTGCTTCTCAAACCGATGAAATTGCGCGAGTGCAAGCAGAGCGGCTGGCGATAAAGAGCATCCTCTCGTACCACAACTACTCATTTACCCCGTCGGATACTGAGCTTCGATCAATTACCCGACGCATGCAGGGATGGGGTGCTCACATCAGCAAAATTTCAACCCTTTGCAAGAACCAGCGCGACGCCCTGCGCTTGCTGGCGCTCTTGATCGACCTACGCGAGGCGGGTCAGAAAAGCATTATTCTCGGCATGGGCAAGCACGGGGTAATCACTCGAATATTCGGAACCGTGTGGGGGAATGAGATGACTTTCACCCCGATTGAGCTCACCGCCCGCTCTGCTGCAGGGCAGCTCACAGTAGATAAGCTTGACTCCATCATGCAAGCTCTTGGATGATGCCTCTCGTTTATGTCGACCGTCGTTAGGATAGTACGTGCCAGGTAATTCTTTCGGAGAGCTTTTTCGTGTCACTACTTTCGGGGAATCCCACGGCGGTGCGGTGGGGTGTGTAGTAGACGGTTGCCCCCCTGGCCTAGAAATCTCTGAGAGCGAAATCCAGAAGGAACTCGACCGCAGAAAGCCAGGGCAAAGTTCCATTACTACTCCGCGCAGTGAGCACGACACCATCGCAATCCTTAGCGGGGTATTTGAGGGGAAGACCACAGGCACTCCAATTCTCATGCTGGCACACAATAAGGATGTGCGCTCGCAGGACTATTCAGAACTGAAAAGTCTTTTCAGGCCTTCTCACGCTGACTTCACCTACGATCAAAAGTATGGACACCGTGATTGGCGAGGCAGTGGGCGAGCTTCCGCTCGAGAGACCCTCGCTAGGGTGGCGGCCGGGGCTATCGCAGCAAAGTTTTTGCGGGCGAAGTTTGGAATTGAAATTCTTAGCTTTGTCGAACAGGTCGGCACTATCAAAGCATCGTGTGAACATGAAAAGGTGACGCTCACCGATATCGAAGCGAACATAGTGCGTTGCCCCGACCCTGTCGTGGCCAAGCAGATGATAGAGCTGATCGAGAATATCAAAGCCGACGGCGATTCAATCGGCGGAATTATTCGTGGTGTTGTTCGCAACGTCCCCACAGGTCTCGGGGAGCCAGTCTTCGATAAACTTCACGCCGATCTTGGCAAGGCAATGTTAAGCATCAATGCAGCGAAGGGCTTCGATATCGGACTTGGCTTCGATTCCGTTGGGCTACGCGGTAGCGAGCACAATGATCCGTTCATTCCAGGTGTACAGGGCAGAATTCGCACGCGTAGTAACCATGCAGGCGGAGTACTCGGAGGAATTTCAACCGGCGAAGACATCGTCTTTCGGGTAGCGTTCAAGCCCGTTGCAACGATAAGTAAGGAGCAAGATACGGTTACCACGAGCGGTGCCCCTACCCGCCTCAGCGCAGCTGGTCGACATGATCCCTGCGTGCTCCCTCGGGCAGTGCCAATTGTAGATGCGATGGCCGCCCTCGTTTTAATGGACCACTACTTGCGAAACAAAGCCCAAAACCAGTAACGACGCCGTACTAGGGAAGAGTCCACCGTTAAGCGGGATCCTGTCCCAGCCCCTTGTGAGGGCTGTGGTGGTCATTCGTCTGGACCCTTCGTTACCAAAGGGTTCAAGCGACACTACCCGAGAGCCCAGCGCGAGCAACGCTGTCCTTGGTGTTGCCACCAAAATGGCCCTCCTATTCGGTCTTGCTTCGATTGGGGTTTACCAAGCCACGGAGTTACCCCCGTGCTGGTGAGCTCTTACCTCACCGTTTCACTTTCACCACGCAGATGCAGAAGCATCCCGCCGTAACGCGCTAGCGCTACTGCAGAACGTTCCTTCCACCTCCCGTTCGGCACCTTCTTTTCTGTGGCACTTTCCCCCGGTCACCCGGAGCCGCCGTTAACGGCCAACCTGCTCTATGAAGTCCCGACTTTCCTCTCGAGTTGCCTCAAGCGACCACCTGTTGAACTCTTCCCTACTA
Source organism: Pseudomonadota bacterium (assembly GCA_043771805.1). Lineage (GTDB taxonomy): Bacteria > Bdellovibrionota_C > UBA2361 > UBA2361 > OMII01 > JAYVGZ01. The sequence continues at coordinate 114 of JAYVGZ010000025.1, read as the reverse complement.
CGGCGACCTAGCCGCCGGCCCTCAGTATAACTGACGCCGGGTGGAAATTCACGGATAGCGGAAAATATAGTTAGGTCAAGGGTTATGACGCTGCCGGAACCGGCTCGTCTAAAC
>JAYVGZ010000024.1:0-2910 GCA_043771805.1 Pseudomonadota bacterium | reverse complement strand
GATCTCCCATTGGCTCGCTTTTTCAGGTAGGCGGTCGCATCGTCGTTCAGTTTGAGTACTCACCCGAACGTGTGAAAAGAGTGAAGTCAATTCCCGGTGCTCGTTTCTCTGGCGATGAGAAATCTTGGAGTATTCCTCTTGAGCAGCTCGGCACCCTGCACGAGAGTAAGGAGTTTCCCGTTATTGGGATGTTGATAGCACCTGTTGCTCCCCAGAGCAGTGTGCGAGCTCCGGAGGAGGCGATCGACGCTCTCCGCAAAAATCCCTTTCTCGTACCAGAGGACGTCATCTCCGCAGTGCCGCTTGATCTCGTTGTGCGTCTCGCGCCTGAGAAAAGGAGACTGAGAGTCATTCCAACCTTCACTTCAAAAGCGCACAAGCTGCTTAAAAAGATGCGCGGCGCACTTTTTTCAGCGTACGACAGTGCTTACTGTATCCCTACCGAATTACTACCGGAACTTCTTAAGAAACTCCGCGATGCAGAGCTGCTCTTTGCTGTTGACGAGTTGGCCGGCAGCGAGCTTAAGTCCTCGGCAGCGCTTCGTGCTCAACTCCTGGCTCACAGTGAAACCGCCTCAGTCGAGGATCTCTCGGCAGCTCTTCTGGTTCCCATAATCTCTGAGGTTTTAGATCCGGATACGGGAGATCTCTTTTTTCGTCCCTCATACTTTTCCACCGAGCAGTTTCGACTATCTTTTCCCGGCGTTCAACGCAAAGGGCTCACGACTCCGTTCACCTGCGATAGCGAGACTCTTCTGCGCTTTATCGGAAGATCGCGCTCTCTGCCGTTTAAGGTGTGGTTGACGACAGGCGTGCTTACTCATCTCAAAGAGAAGCGGGCGTCGCTGATGGCACAAATTTCAAAAGATGCTGGGCCGGTCGATGACGGCGCAGCAGAGGTGTTGGAGCTTCCAGCGATCTGGAGAGTCAACAATGTTGGGAGAGGTACCCTAGCGCTAGACTGCACTACAGGAGGTTTCGCCCGTCTTTTCGCTGCTCGCGCGATCGAAGTACTTGAGCTGAAGAGTGAATTGAAAGAGGAACTCTTGATCCTTGATGTTCCAGACTCAAAGCTACTCACTCTTGTGCTCGAACTGAGTTCTGTTTGTGAGGCGCACGATCTTCCTCCAATTCCGGAGAGCCGCTCTTTCACAACTCTTCGCAAGGATATAGAAGGCCGCGTGCGGCAGCGGGAAACAACTAGTTACTTTACTTCTCTTTCGGACCTGGCAGCCTCAGAGCTCCCAGAGCTAGATAATGCCAGTAGTGCCCGATTGTTTCCCCACCAGCGCGTCGCAGTTCGTTGGCTCCTCGATACTCCCCATGCATTCCTCGGTGACGATATGGGGCTTGGTAAAACACTCTCGGTACTTTCCTACTATGCAGCGCTCAAGCGTACCCTCGGTTTTCAACTTCTGCTCGTGGTGTGCCCTAACTCTCTTACCCGTAACTGGCTTAGGGAGATCGCGATGTGGTTTCCACAGATCCGCGCGACCGTGCTTTCGGGAGATAAGAGCTCCAAGGCGTGGGCGCTAAGGCTCTTAACTACGGGCTCAATGGAGTATGACGCACTCATTCTTAATTACGAGGCGATGAGGTTAGAGTACGTCACCCCTGAGATTGCAAAGTTGACTCAACAGAGGAGAACACTGCTCTGTTTGGATGAGTCTCAGCGCGTCAAGAACCATTCCTCGAAGACATTTAAGGCGCTCTCTGACGTTGCACCACACAGCTCTCGTAGAGTGCTCCTCAGTGGCACGCCCACACCGAAGGACGTAACAGACCTTTGGGCACAGATGCGAATCCTCGACGGAGGTGTGCGATTTGGTAAGAGCTTCTTTAAGTGGCTCGGTCGAGTCGCAGAGCTTGGAACCGAGTTTAGCGAGTTTGCTGTAAAGAAATTTATCCCGTCAGAGATTGATGAAAGTGTCTTAAGGGTGCACGAGGTGATGCTTCGGAGACGAAAAGAGCGCGTCGTAAATCTGCCGGAGAAGACTTTTGTGCTACGCGAGTGTGAACTTACGGGTTCACAACTGCAGCGGTACGAAGAGATTCGAGAAGGGCTCATCTTACGAATGAGGTCGACGTCAGGGGAGCAGTTTGTTCGAGAAATTACGAATATTCTCGAAGAGTATCTTCGGGCAGTGCAGGTTGCTTCGAACCCGAGGCTTATCGATCCAGAGTGGAAGGGCACCCCCGCAAAGTTCCTCGAGCTTGATGAGATCGTCAATGAAGTGGTGCGTGAACAGGAGCAGAAGCTCGTAATCTGGACTAACTATCTCGGTAACGTGCGCGAACTTGCTGAGCGGTACGCAGAGTTTGGTGCTGCACAGTTTAGCGGCGAGGTGCTGGCCGCTGATCGCGAGGCGACCGTGCGCGCATTTCAGGAGAAGGCGTCTCCGAGAATCATTGTTGCTGTTCCCGCGGCCGGCGGAGTAGGGATTACTCTTACCGCCGCGCAAACTGCTGTGTATATCGATAAGACCTGGAATGCTGAGCACTGGATGCAGTCCGTCGATCGGCTTCATCGAATTGGTCAAACGGGTACCGTTACCGTGATCTCACTTCTTGCATGCAAAGTAGATGAGGTAATTCACTGGAACCTGCGTAGAAAAGAGCGCGCTCAGGCAGAGATCCTTGGTGATGAACGGGGACGAGAACCTAAAACCAAAAGAGTTGAGTTGACGAGAGAAGAGTTATTGGAAGCGCTTGAGGCTTAAAACCTGCGTCAGTCAGCTTATCTTGGGAGTACTTCTTCTCACAATGGTGGCTGTTGAGGATCACATTCATGTGATACACAAAAAATGTTGCTGCTCTCATTTTAAGCCTGGATATAATTATCCTAAAAACGGCAGTTGCGGTTCGCTCAGCGGCGCAGATAACTGAAAGCGCTGCGGCTTTTCTGTTTTC
>JAYVGZ010000023.1:0-7808 GCA_043771805.1 Pseudomonadota bacterium | reverse complement strand
CCGAATCTTGATAACTTTGCGCGATCGACTTCGATGCTAAGCATCGGCAATCCGGTCACCTGCTCGACTTTAACGTCAGAGGCACCGAGAACCTGCTTTAAAACTTTCTCTACAGCTCGTCCTTGCTCTGTGAGTACGTCGAGGTCATCTCCGAAAACTTTGACTGCGACATCACTCCGTACCCCAGCGATCAGTTCGTTGAATCGCATCTGAATTGGCTGCGTAAACTCATAGTTATTTCCGGGAATATCGGCGACAGCGGCTTCTATCTCTGCGACTACGGCACTCTTTGGTCTAAGAGGGTCGGGCCACTCTTCGCGCGACTTAAGGATCACGAATCCGTCCGCAACACTCGGAGGCATCGGATCAGTAGCTATCTCTGCTGTGCCGATCTTGGTGAACGTGTGAGAAACCTCGGGAATTTTTCGTATTCTTTCTTCAAGTACTCGTTGCATTTCGAGCGCCTGCGAAAGTGAAGTGCCTGGGATTCGGAGGGCATGTAACGCAACATCCCCCTCATCGAGACTAGGGATAAATTCGGTGCCTAGACGAGAGCACAAACCAAGGCTCGATAGAAAAATACCCCCGGCTATGAGAAGTGTGAAAAGGGGTGCGGCCAGAATACGGTCAAGGAGTGCCGAATAGGAGCGCCGCACGGCGCGAAAGAAGTACCCCTCATGCTCGCCTACTTTCCCCGTTACGAACAGCGCTACGGCCGCGGGCACAAAAGTAACCGACGCGACCATAGCCGCCGCGAGCGCAAGAATGACCGTCATGGCCATGGGGTGAAACATCTTCCCTTCGACTCCACTTAAAGCCAGGATCGGGAGATACACCACCATTATTATAAGCTCACCAAACATGGTGGCCTGTCGCACTTCTTTTGCAGCTTCAAAAACAATGTGGAGCCGTTCTTCCCTGTTTAAAGGTCGACTCAACCGACGCTGCTCCTCCTGTAATCGCCTAATGCAGTTTTCGACGATAATGACAGATCCGTCGACGATCAAACCAAAGTCGAGTGCACCAAGACTCATCAGGTTTGCGCTAATTCCAAGCTCAACCATCCCCGTAATCGTGCACAGCATGGCGAGAGGTATCACCGCTGCCGTTATGAGTGCTGCCCGAAAATTCCCCAAAAATACGAAGAGCGTAACAATGACGAGTATGGCTCCTTCAAACAGGTTCGCTCGAACGGTATCAATTGTTCTATCCACTAGCCCCGTACGGTCATAAACCGCTTTTGCCACCATTCCCGAGGGTAATGACCGATTGATCCCGTCCATCTTGGCGGCAACCCGCTTTGATACAGCGCGGCTGTTCTCGCCCATCAGCATAAAGACGGTACCGAGCACCACTTCTTTTCCGTTCTCTGTAGCGGCTCCGGCACGAAGTTCGTTTCCGAGTGCTACGTCAGCAACGTCTCGGATAAAGATGGGCTTTCCCTCTCGGGTCGTTACAATAAGCCCTTCAATGTCGGCAATCGTTGCTACCTGGCCCGGAACTCGAACAAGGTACTGCTCTCCATTCCGTTCTATGTACCCTGCCCCAACCGTCGAATTATTTTCGAGGAGCACATTTACAAGATCACGCAGGGTGAGTCCGAGTCCGAGAAGTCGATCTGATCGAGGAGTAACGTGGTACTGCTTAGCGAATCCACCTATTGAATTGATCTCGACTACGCCTGGTACCGTCTTTAGTTGTGGCTTAACGATCCAGTCTTGTGCTGTACGAAGTTCAGCAGGTGAAAAGAGTAATGGATCACCTGAGGTACCAGTAGCTTCGTTCTGCACTGTGTACATGAAGATTTCACCAAGACCCGTAGCTATTGGCCCCATAGAAGGGCTGATACCACTGGGGAGCTTCTCTCTGACCTCCTGCAATCGCTGTGACAGAAGCTGCCTCGCGAAATAGATATCCGTACCATCGTCGAAAACGACCGTGACCTGCGATAACCCATACCGTGAAAGGGATCGAGTATACGTAAGTGCTGGTAGGCCCGAAAATGCTGTCTCGAGAATAAACGTGATTCGGCGCTCCACCTCTAATGGTGTATAGCCAGGTGCAGCCGTGTTTACTTGCACCTGCACGTTCGTAATATCCGGCACTGCATCTATAGGGAGTCGCCGATAACTTAAGAATCCTACAATAACCGCAACAACTGTGAGGGTAAGCACAAGCCAGCGGTGGAGAATCGATGTGCGAATCAGTCTTTCAAACATACACTCCTTTAGTGGTCATGCGACGCAGCTGACTTTTCTACATCGGCCTTGATGATGAAGCTGTTTTTGGCAACGTAGCTGTCTCCTGGCTCGATGCCCGACAGCACTTCTATGAATTGGGGGTCGGATCGACCAAGCGTGACGGGAGCTGCCTGAAATGTGTGTCCGTCAGTCAGGTAAACAACATTCCAATCGCGGAAGGTCTGAATCGCCTCGCGACGCACTGCAACTGCAACGTTTGTCGCCGATGCGATAAGTGTGCCCGACACGAAAAGCCCTGGACGTAGGTCACCGCGAGGATTAGGAAGGACGGCGCGGATAAGCTTCGACTGAGTGGCTTCGTCGGTAACGGGTGAGACATATGCGACGGTAGCTTCAATTGGAGCTTTTCCATTACCGAGCTCAATTCGAACAGGTTGTCCGACTGTTATGGCACCGATGTCGTCGCGGTATACATGAAAATCTGCCCACACGCGCGAGAGATCCGCCACAATAAAGAGAGGCTGCCCATCAGTGGTAACCTCTCCAATTACCGCGTGGCGTTGAATAACAACCCCACCAATCTGAACTCGAAGCTCATACGGCTGCAGATTTTGGTTACTTTCGATGATTGCGAGCACATCACCCTTCTGTACAGTATCCCCGAAAGATTTTCGAATCTCCCGCACTACGCCTGGGAATCGAGCTCCAAGGTGTGCAACGCGGTCTTCGTCTGCTAAAATACGCCCGTACACAGTGGTGGAATTCAGAATTGCGGTAGGCCCAGCCGCAGCTGTCTCAATCTGCGCTACCTTTAATGCATCATCGGAAAGCACTGTCCGGCCTTCGAAAGACTCAAAGCGCCATGAGTAGTTGGTGTTGCGGAACCGCGCTTCAACCGTAACCTCAAATGAATGTGGTTCTTCAACGACACGCTGTGACCGAAGGAATTCTCCGCTAGGCTCAAATCCAAAAACTTCGCCTTTGCGTGCGAAGCGAACGAGACTGATCTCGGCACTCACCTCATTCGGCGAAACAGGATGTCCATCAAGAAAGGGGAATAGACGATACTCCGGTTCAACGCCCTGTTCAAAGATTGTAACTTCGAGGGAAAAAGCACCCTCTTCAAAGAGTCTTCCCCCGTGCGGACCCCTCTTCGGCTCGTGCGCTTCGTGTGCTGGTGGCTCGGAGTTGCCTCCGTGTCCATGGTGATGTTCATCCTCGCCATAGGCCGAAAGTGACACGGGGAAAACGAGTAACGCGAGAGTGAGGAGAAGTGGAGAAGCGGAATGTTTAGTCATCGTCGGTGCATCCTAAAGTGTTGGCCGTCCCGCCAAGGTTTGTAATTGGGCCTGCGTTACAGCAAACAAAGATCGCAGCTCAAGAACACGAAGCTGCGAGGTGTTTAATTCTCTGAGCGCCTGCCAAATCTGAAATGCGCTCCCTAAACCTGCATCAAACTGTCGGGTGTAGGCCTCAAGCGCTCGTTGTTTCGCGGGCAAGACACCGCCCTCATACAGAGCAATCTGTTCTTTCGCCCCCTTCAGCGCACCGTACAGTAGTTGAGCTTCCGACATGATGACCTCTGAAGTCGCATAAATTTTGCCCCTGTCGGCCGCAGCAAGAGCACCAGTGGCTCGCACTTGTTCTGCCTGGTTGCGATTGAAAATTTGCAGCGGCATCGAAAAACCAAGCACGACCTGATCTGTTCCATCATCATGATGAGCGTACCCAAGCTGTGGCGTGAGAGTAGCTTGGGAATCAAGCCGAGCTACATCGAGCTGTTTCTGAGCAAGTGCTCGTAGAGATGCGAACCGTTTTTGGATGGGTAGCTCGGCATTTCTAATTTGGTGCTCGATATCTTCTTGAGAAATGGAGAGCTCTTCACTCAACTTTGCGAGTGAACGGCCAAATACCGTGACGCCTGACATGCGCGTCAGCTCTATCTGAGATCTCTTTAGATCGACGTTTGCTGCCAAGCTCTCCGCTTCAAAAGCCTTAATTTCTGCCCTAACAAGCTCGACATCCCCCTCTGCAAAAAGTCCGTTGGTGGAAGCATTCGATAACTTCTTTAGGATCTTTTGCGCTCGTAGTCGGGCAGTATTAAACAGAAGTTCCCGTTCTTGAAACTGCCAGGCCCGGGCGTATAGAACGCCCACCGTCTGGATAAATTCATTCAGGGCGAGGATACGCTCAGAACTGCCAGCCTCTTCCACCAGACGCGCAAGAGCCGCTCGATCACCGAAGTCACTCGCTCTAAGCGATTGAGAAACAACTGCTCTTACACCTGTATCTTCTCGCCCTCGCGACACCCGCGCGTTCACTGGAATCTCAACGCCTACATCCAATGATGGGTTTTGCCTGACCTGAACGTCGAAGGCCTCAGCCGCACGATCGGCAAGCGTCGCATCGATCTTTGCGGCCTCGGGGCTCACAAGCATTGCCTCTTTGAGAATGCTGCTTAGCGAAAGTGATGGCCCATCCGCCACAACGCCTTGGGCGTTTATCAGTACTGCGCCTAAACATAAGAACACTCGGGAGATAGAGCCCGATGCTCTGCCGATACCACGAGATGGATTCATGATCTACTCACTGCAAAAACACGGTGAAACTGAGTCGAGACTGGGCATAACGCCCGAAGAACTTAGAGGAGCGACCGTGGCGGAGCGTTTGGCGCCGAAACATCACCAAGCAAAGTATGCGGGGAGAGTTTTTCAGGCGACGAAGTTCCGTAACCTGGGCGTGCCTCAGCAACCCTGTTGATTTTAATGGAGTGCCGTCCTTCCAGCGGCAAAGCCACAGGAATCACACGACGAGAATCAAGCTGAGGTATCTCAATCTTCGTCACCGCAGAGGATGTTCTTTGAAAACACGTACTCTCCCCGCAATCGGAGTCTTGTTCCGGTGAACCGGTATCGGCGTGTTCAGTCAATTCATGGTCATCATGGTGGTGGTGATAGGCGACTGTGCTCCGCCCGACCGACTCAGTATGCAGGTGAGCTCTCTCTGCCACGCAGTGCTGCGACGCGAGCAAAACTAAAAGTGATACCAAGAATGCTAGTACTTGCTTTGTCATAGCTAAATGAGCGAAGAAACCCGAAGCGTTCATATCACATCCTAACGCGTACTGCACATCTCAGAATATCAACACCCTTTTACCCCTTGGACTGTGGCTCACTTGAACATTACTGCGTTATCTCAGCTTTTCAAAAAACCAATCATTGCCCGAATCGTGAGATTCGTCGCCCTCATCTATCCCGTGCTGGCGCTCGTACTTTGGCTTGCTCAGGAGCTGTTATTGTTCCCCTTCCTCGCTCTCGAGCTCTTCACGTCTGAATCGATAGCTCCTCCACAGCCCGGGATTACCTCGTACATGGTTTCCACACCAGATGGTGCAGAGCTCGAGGTTCGAACAACCTACCAAACCACACCGGGCCTTACCTCCCCGTACGTTGCACTCATCTTTCACGGGAACGGTGAAACAGTAGCTAATGCGAATTTCCTACCATTCTTTGCGAAACACAGAATTCCCGCCTTTACTTTCGACTACCGCGGGTACGGCAACTCTACGGGGTGGCCATCCGAGAAGAAGCTCCTTAATGATGCCGAGGTTGTATGGCGCTCCGTCCAGGCCCGCACCAGCAACGATGCCGCCCATACGATCATTTTGGGAAATTCAATTGGTGCCGGTATGGCAAGCTACCTAGCCTCGCGCATTAATGCTCGAGTGACAGTGCTGCTTTCAGCATACGCGAGCATTCCTGAGATCGTTCATGACTCACCGGTGTACTCTCTCTTTCGTTGGGTATTACGGTATCGACTTCCAACCACGACCTATCTCGCTTCTGCAAAGATGAAATGTCTTATCTTGGCTCACGGAAAATTGGACCCAATTATCAAGTTTCGACACCTTGATCTGGTGGCACAAAGTGCCGAGCACCCTGGCATTGAAAAGGTCACGCCGCTGGTGAGCGACGTGGCGTCGCACAATGACATCTTCTACAAGATAGAGGGTGAGCTGGACGCGGCCCTTGAGAACTGCCTCAAATAGCTGGATTTTGCCGCAACGCGTGGATACTCAGCAGCGACAACGCCCGAATGGGAGGAGAAGAATCGGTATCAACCTTAGTACTGGTTGGGGCGAATACTGGAGTCACCGTCATCTCGAGCTGAAAGCGAGAGATCCACTCCAGATCAACCAAACAGCCTTAAGCGACATAGCGCGATACTATCCCCATGTCGAAAGAAGGATATGTTTACATTCTTACCAACCGTTACCACACTATCCTCTACACAGGAGTAACCTCTGATATCCATCGAAGGATGTATGAGCACTCCACTAAGCAAGGTACTAGCTTCACAGCCAGATACAACGTCTACAAACTGATCTATCTCAATCGCTATTTTGATATGAAAGATGCACTGGCAGTGGGGAGAGCGATCTGAAGTCGACTCCGCTGCTTCGCATCGGAGTGACCCCCAATTCGCCGGCCCACGAACCTTCGAACCGCTTTTTGATTCATCGAGGATTAATCCAAGAACTGACCGAGCTACTGACCAAGCCTCCGGCGCAACACATCCGAAATTTTTCGCCTTAAGAGCTGGAAGCTCAGTGGCTTCACGATATAATCCGCAGCTCCAAGATCAAGGGCCGTCTCGATGACTGGAACATCCCCAACAGCACTCACAACGATGAATGGAATATCAACAAGGTAGGGTTCATTACGCAGCTGACTCAGGAGGTCTAGTCCAGACATATCCTTCATCATGTAGTCACAGATGATCAACTGAGCTCCTTGCGCCTTCAGCTTGTCGTATGCTTCCCGACCGTCAGAGGCTTCGATGATTTTACTGAATCCCATCTCAACGAGCATATCGCGCATAATATCGCGCGTTCCCGGAATATCATCGACGATGAGAACCTGTGGCTCGTCAGCAAGTAAATCGAACATGGTGCATCTCCCCTAACTTCTTGATGGTACCGCTTCCCGGCGGCATCATCGATAGTTGTGTGGTCTAACGAGAAGCGCAGACCGTTGGCAGCGATTTCTCACTCCAAACATTGAAGTCGGCAGGTTGCCCTTCCGGCTTTAGCTTGACGAACAAAGCACGTACGGCGTACGGTCCGCGAGATAGCAGGTATGGATGGTGTCATGGACGGGCCGTATAGAAAGTTCCTCTTAGCAAAGATTCATGGCGTTCGCGTAACTGGAGCCAACGTAGAGTACGAGGGGAGTATGACGATCCCCCAAAATGTCCTTACTATCTGTGGACTTATGCCGCACGAGGCGATAGCCGTCTGGAACGTCACGACTGGTGCACGCTTTGAAACCTACATTCTTGAAGGAGAGTACGGAAGCCGCGAGTTCCACGTTAACGGTGCAGCGGCCCACCTAGCAAAGGTGGGAGACGTTCTCATCGCCGCCTCGTTTATCTTTATTCCAGCCGCCATGGCTGCATCCCATACCCCTACTGTTCTATTTTTAAACAGCGATAACACAATTAAAGAAACGAGAGCCGAAGAGCCTTCCCGCATTCCCTAAAAAAACCTGATTATGTAAAAAGTATGTACCAAGATCAGGTTTTTTTAGGGAATGCGGGAAGGCTCTT
>JAYVGZ010000022.1:0-6582 GCA_043771805.1 Pseudomonadota bacterium | reverse complement strand
TCAAAGGTGTTACGAGAGCAACTTTTGCAGTCAGGCGAACGTTTCGTCGACAACGAGCTGATCGCTCGTTGACTGTTTTTGTGAACGGCTAGTTGTTTTTACCCCCGATTTACTCCGTAAATCGACCCCTGAGGGGTATAGTCGGGCGGCGTATTTTTCTACGGATGCCTGAACGGTTACGAAGAACGTCGTAATGGCAGAATATGTAGCTATATCAAGTAGTTGTAAGGACGTGGAAAATAGGCTACGGACGGGTGTAGCGACTTTTTCAATAGTAGAAAGGAGTCTCATTTTTGGTTGATAAGTCTTTCGAGGGTGTTACAGAAAAATAGCGAAAGGCAGCGATTTATTTTAAGCGCTCAAAAGATAACAGGTAGACAAGGATACCGACTTATTCGTACATATATCTTGTGGTTGGTTGTCTGGGTGGATACAACATATAGTATCCAACGGCCCCAAACGTTCATCTATACATAGTGTAGTGCAGAGATCGTGTGTCTACTGCTCGCTTAGGCGGGAACGGGGCGGTGTTGCCGGAAATTGACTAGTTCGGACTTTGGGTGTGTGTAGCGAGGGCATGGCGATGACGGTAGCAGGAAGTGAGTCGAACGCGGGTTTAAACAGTGGTGCTAGGCCGAATGGGGCGGTGCCATTTGAAGGCTTGGTACCTCAAACGAAATCCGAAAAAAGGGAAGTCGTGCGAGAGATTACCGTCAATGACCTTGAGAATTTCGCGGTCGTAAAGCGAAACGGAATGTTAGTGCCATTTCGTCGTGCCCGTATAGTTCGAGCCATTGAACTGGCTTTCCGGGCTTCAAAGGGGATACCGGTCACAGCACCCCTCTCCCAAGAGCTGCACAGCACAGTGCAATCCCTGACCGAGCAGGTAATTATCGCAGTGGCCACAGAGGCAGCCAAGGGCGCCTGTGTGACAGTAGAAGGGATTCAGGACATCGTTGAAGTAAAGCTCATGCAGGGCGGCTTTTACGATGTGGCTCGCAACTACATCATTTACCGCGACGAGCATAAAGGCACCCGAGAGGACTCCCCGCGTGGACTGAAATTACTCCGGCGTGATGGCAAGACATCCGTGCGATTTAATCCGATGAAAATAGCATCTGCTGTAGAGCGTGGCTTTAGGGCAACTCTGAACATTGACGGCCAAACCCCGGATGAAGTTATCAGTGCGGTAAATCTCATCACAAACAAAGTAGTGGCGCGTGCAGTTCAGCTGGTACGCGAAGGGGCAACATTACATGTCGAGCTAATCCAGGACGAAGTTGAACGGCAGATGATGGCCGAGGGGCACTACAAGGTAGCAAAAGATTTCATTCTCTACCGGGCAGAACGAGCCTCTTTACGGTTACAAGACGAGGGGGAACAGGCTGGTGCCCCAACAGTAGAAGCGGCAACAGATGGTATCGCCCCTGGAACTGTATTCACTGCAACAAGCGCCGAGGGCAAGTCGGTTAGTATCAGTGAGGCTGAGCTTCGTCGTCGAATCAACCACGCGAGCAAGGGGCTCGAGGCCCTTGTCTCAAGCGAAGAGATACTGCAGGAATCACTTCGGAATTTCTACGAAGGAATTAAGATTGAAGAGATAGATCAAGCTACCATCATGGCTGCTCGATCAAAGATTGAAAAAGACCCAGCTTATTCTCATGTGGCAGCGAGATTGCTTCTCGACATCATTTATCGAGAGGCGATGCAAACTTCAGCGCACGCAACAAACCTTGATAAAGTTCATCAGGAATACTTCAAGGCAGCGCTCAAGAAAGGGGTCTCCGTGGAGCGCATGGCGCCAGAGCTTATGCAGTTTGACCTGGACAAGCTTGCTAAGGCTCTCAAATTGGAGAGAGATCTTGAATTTGCGTATCTTGGGCTGCAAACGCTCTATGATCGCTACCTTATTCACCATGAAGATGTGCGTCTGGAGACTCCTCAGATTTTCTGGATGCGCGTGGCGATGGGTTTGAGTGCAAATGAGGGAGAGCAGAAAAACGAACGAGCGATTGAATTCTACGATGCGCTCTCGACTTTTCTTTTTACATCAAGCACCCCTACGCTTTTCAACGCAGGCACCCTGCATCCACAACTGAGCTCTTGCTACCTAACGACAGTAATGGACGACCTTCAGCACATTTTCAAATGTGTTTCAGACGACGCCCAGCTCTCGAAGTGGGCCGGTGGTCTTGGAAATGACTGGACGAATGTTCGCGCTACCGGTGCTCGAATCAAGGGGACCAACGGGCGGAGCCAAGGCGTGATTCCGTTTCTGAAGGTAGCAAATGATACTGCAGTTGCTGTCAATCAAGGTGGAAAGCGGAAGGGCGCGATGTGTGCGTACCTAGAGACGTGGCATCTTGATATCGAGGACTTCCTCGAGCTTCGTAAGAACACTGGGGATGAGAGACGGCGTACTCACGACATGAATACTGCCAACTGGATACCTGATCTGTTTATGAAGCGCGTAGCAGAGAATGCGTCGTGGACACTGCTCAGCCCGAGTGATGCACCTGACCTTCACGATTTAGTAGGGAAGAAGTTTGAGAAACGGTACGCCGAATACGAGGCGATGGCCGAGAGGGGCGAGCTTAAACTGTTCAAGAAGGTTGAAGCGGTTGACCTCTGGCGAAAGATGCTCAGCATGCTTTTCGAAACAGGGCACCCTTGGATTACCTTTAAAGATCCTTCAAACGTGCGATCGCCTCAGGACCACGTCGGTGTAGTCCACAGCTCGAATCTCTGTACAGAGATTTTGCTAAACACATCAGCGGAGGAGACCGCTGTATGCAACTTAGGTTCTATTAACCTGGTGAAGCACGTTGGCCCCAACGGGCTCGACAGAGAGCTACTCGGGAAGACCGTCAGAACAGCTGTGCGGATGTTGGATAACGTAATCGACATCAATTTTTATCCAACACCTGAAGCTCGTAATGCTAATCTTCGGCACCGTCCGATCGGTCTTGGAATAATGGGGTTCCAGGATGCGCTTTACGCGCAGCGTATCAGTTATGCTAGCCCTGAGGCTGTTAACTTCGCCGACCAGAGTATGGAGGCCATCTCCTACTACGCAATCTCGGCTTCAAGTGAGCTGGCGAAGGAAAAAGGGCCGTACTCTACGTATCCAGGCTCAAAATGGGAGCGTGGGCTGTTGCCGATCGACACGATCGCGCTGCTCTCAAGTGAGCGTGGCGGAAATGTTGAAGTTGGTACCGATGCCACCCTTGATTGGACCCCAGTGCGCAATGCTGTCAAGAAGTATGGTGTTCGGAATAGTAACACGATGGCGATAGCGCCAACGGCTACCATCTCAAACATCACCGGCGTAACACAGTCGATTGAACCTGCTTACAAACATCTGTACGCAAAGTCGAACTTATCCGGCGAGTTCATCGTTCACAATACATTCCTCGTACACGAGTTGAAGAAGCTCGACATGTGGGATGCTGAGATGGTCGATGATTTAAAGTATTTTGATGGATCGATTCAGGAGATAGAGAGAATACCGGAAGAGCTGAAGAGAATTTATCTTACTGCGTTTGAGATTGAACCAGAATGGCTCATTGAATGTGGTAGTCGTCGTCAGAAGTGGATCGATATGGGTCAATCTCTCAACCTGTACATAGCGGAGCCTAGCGGCAAGAAATTGCACGATATGTATATGTTGGCTTGGAGAAAAGGACTAAAGACGACCTACTATCTGCGTTCGCTGGGGGCAACGCAGATAGAGAAGTCTACTACGGATATTAATCGTCGAGGTATGCAGCCACGATGGATGAAGAATAAATCTGCCTCTAGTGAGATCCTCGTTGATAGATCGGTCGCCTTGGAGCCTTCATCGCCGGAAGCTTCCGTAATACCGAAAGTCTGTGGGCTCGACGGGGACTGCGAAAGTTGTCAATAGAAATGTTAGGTGGTGTGCCATGGAGAGCTACCACCACAGTTAGTGCGTTCTAAACGGTTCTGTTAATTGAGAAGAGGAAGATAATGTTGAATTTTAATGATGATGATACCACCAGTGGAAAGAAGAAGGCCGTAGTTATGGCCGGTGCTGAGAAGCGCGTCGATGTCAGCGCAAAGCGGTTGATTAACTGCAATCAAGTAGACGTGAACCAGCTCATGCCCCTCAAGTATAAGTGGGCTTGGGAGCATTACATTAATGGTTGTGCGAATAACTGGCTCCCAACGGAAGTACCAATGGGCAAAGACATCGAGCTTTGGAAATCTGATAAGCTTAGCGCCGATGAACGACGGGTCATCATGCGTAACTTAGGCTTTTTCAGCACAGCGGAAAGTCTCGTAGGGAACAACATAGTTCTGGCGATCTTCAAGCACCTTACAAATCCAGAGTGCCGACAATATATTTTGCGACAGGCATTTGAAGAGGCGGTACACACCCACACGTTCCATTACGTCGTTGAATCTCTGGCATTGGACCAAGGTGAAGTATTCAACATGTATAACGAGGTGAACTCGATCAACGCGAAGGATCAGTTCGAAATGAAGTTGACTCAAGCCATACTTGATCCAAACTTCTCGACTGCAACACCGGAGGGTGCGCAGAAGTTCCTGGAGGACATAATTGGCTATTACGTCATTATGGAAGGAATCTTCTTCTACAGCGGTTTTGTAATGATGTTGTCATTCCACCGCCAAAACAAGATGACTGGAATTGGCGAGCAGTTCCAGTACATCTTACGAGATGAGTCGATACACCTTAATTTTGGTATAGACCTGATCAATGGAATTAAATCCGAGAATCCAGGGATTTGGACACCAGAGTTTCAGGACATGATCTCCGCTAAGATCCAAGAGGCAGTAGAGCTAGAGTATCAGTACGCCGAAGATTGTTTACCGCGGGGTATCCTTGGTTTGACTGCGCCAATGTTTAGGGATTACGTGCAGTATATAGCAGACCGTCGTCTTGAGCGTATCGGCCTAAAGACGGTGTACGGGTCGAAGAATCCGTTTCCGTGGATGAGTGAGACGATCGATCTCGGGAAAGAGAAGAATTTCTTCGAGACCCGGGTGACGGAGTACCAGACGGCAGCTTCGTTAGCCTGGTAGGACGCTTTTTCGATAGTAGATTAGGGAAAGAACGAGACGGCGCTCCTAAGGCGCCGTCTCTATTGAAATGGACGCAGCATGGTAGGACCTGTAGCTAAAGAAAACTCCCCTGATGAGCGGGTGTCACTGCTCCCATTTCTAGAGAGCCTAAAGGGCAATAAAGGTTTCGAGCCCCATCGCCCATTTATTCGCGTGACGCCGAAGGGGTTGTTCGTAGCCGAGAAGCTCGTGAACGAAGTACTCCAGTGCTACCAAGCATGGATCGCCGCAGCTAGTAACGGAGTAGCTCAAAAATCCCTCGAGAAATGTAGGCAACGGCTTTTCGATGGCGAAGAACCAGAGCGGCAGTACTTAATCGAGGGGAAGAATGTTCTTACGGGTTTTCTCATTCCGCTACCTATCAAAATTCCGCAGCAGTACGGTGTGCCGTTTTATCTTGGTTCCCTGCTCCCAACGAGCAACTACCTGCATCCAGCAGACCCTCTGTTACTGGCGATAAAAGGGCTGGAACTTAAGCACGAAAAGGGGGGCGTTGAGGCGCATGTTGCTCGCCGTGATAAGAGCTTGATCATCCCGGAATTGATCATTAGAAACTTCGCGCAACAAGCCAAGCATTCTCGCTACCTGCAACGCCTGTACCCAGACATTACTCATTCGCTTTCGACGTCACTGCGCGTGCTCGTGGGCTTAGCTCGCCGATCGCGTACTTTGCCGAAGGGATATCCGATAGTTGTCCCGGCTGACGTCCATAAATCACGGAGCAGGTCAGTTCGAATGTCCGGCAAATTCCTTTTAATTGAAGAAAAGGGACGGGTAATTAGAATTCTTGAACTGAATGGACGTAATTTGAGTGGCTTTCTAAGGGATGAGCTTAAAGCTACTCCTAAGCAGCATTTAGGATCGTTACGCCTGACACCAAAGGATAGAGACCTGCTCGGATTCTACGAAAGCGGAAGAATCCGTACTTCAATTCATGCGAGAGCGTTCGCTGAGTTTTCAGATAACATCAGAAGAACACGCGATCCACGGGAGCGATTTGCAGGGTGGTTCAGTGCAGGCGAGTGTTTTGAGCGGTTTGCCTCGTTTTTTCAGCTGTCCCAACCTATTGAGAAGCGAAAGATAGAGGGGGTCTTGAATTCCTTCGGAATCACGGGACATTCTTACCGTATGCACGGGGGATGGATATTTGTGATGTCGAGGGACGGCGTAGTTTTGCGGACCGTTGCAAAGCATATAAGGTTGCCCGGTCAGCGACGGCAAAAGGGTTAAGTAGAAATCCCCGTCGGGGAGGTTTCTCGGGCAGGGGAGCTATCTTCTCAGGCCGGAGCTGGCAACGGCTTCATGACTTTGACCCTAAGAAAAAGTCGTACAGGAATTTAAGCTTGACGTATCCTCCATCTCCCTCTACCTTGGTGTAGATGATGTTTTTTAATAGCCAAAAGTTATTCCTTTCTTGGCGTTCATTTTGGGCGTAGCCCCTACATATTCCTTTTCCCCCTGAATTCTCTAAAC
>JAYVGZ010000021.1:0-2792 GCA_043771805.1 Pseudomonadota bacterium | reverse complement strand
AGTATTCTCAACCATCCCACCTGTGTCGGTTTAGGGTACGGGTGACTTTGGATTAACGTGTTTAGAGCTTTTCTAGAAAGTATGACGTCATGAACTTCTCTCCCGTAGGAAATAGTACTCACGCCTCAGCTCAGAACGTTTTCACCGTTCCTCAAAGCCTCGGACGCTTGAACCGCTAACCAACATGCGGCTTCATTAGCCTGCTCCGTCCCTCTGCACAATCCAAAATCGAGTACTGGAATATTAACCAGTTATCCATCGACTACGCACTTCTGCCTCGCCTTAGGACCCGACTAACCCTCCGCGGACGAGCCTTCCGGAGGAACCCTTAGGATTTCAGGGCATTGGATTCTCACCAATGTTTTCGCTACTCAAGCCGACATTCTCACTTCTGCTTCGTCCATCGCTGCTTGCCGCTACGACTTCACACTACAACAGAACGCTCCCCTACCGATTCATCGATAGATAAATCCCACAGCTTCGGTACATCATTTAGCCCCGTTCATTTTCGGCGCAGGATCGCTTGACCAGTGAGCTATTACGCACTCTTTTAAGGATGGCTGCTTCTAGGCAAACCTCCTGGTTGTCTCTGCAATCCCACCTCCTTTATCACTTAATGATGATTTAGGGACCTTAGCTGGTGGTCTGGGCTGTTTCCCTCTTGACGATGAAGCTTATCCCCCACCGTCTTACTGGCAATGTGTGCACGGGGTATTCAGAGTTTGAATCGATTTGGTACCGCTTTCGCAGCCCGCACCGAATCAGTGCTTTACCCCCCCGCTATAATCATTACCGCTGCGCCTAAACACATTTCGGGGAGAACCAGCTAGCTCCTGGTTCGATTGGCATTTCACCCCTAACCACACCTCATCCGCTGATTTTTCAACATCAGTCGGTTCGGACCTCCACGTGGTGTTACCCAAGCTTCATCCTGGACATGGTTAGATCACCAGGGTTCGGGTCTATAAACACAGATTAACGCCCTATTCAGACTCGCTTTCGCTTTGACTTCGCCATTTTCGGCTTAATCTACCTGTGCCTATAAGTCGCCGGCTCATTCTTCAACAGGCACACCGTCACCCGTTTTAATCGGGCTCCGATTGCTTGTAAGCTAATGGTTTCATGTTCTGTTTCACTCCCCTTCCGGGGTTCTTTTCACCTTTCCCTCGCGGTACTGGTTCACTATCGGTCACACAGACGTATTTAGCCTTACCGGGTGGTCCCGGCGGATTCACACGGGATTTCTCGTGCCCCATGCTACTCGGGATTCAGCTAGTATCCTTGAACTTTCGACTACGGGACTTTCACCCCCTCTGGTGTGCCTTTCAAACACTTCGTCTAGTCGCCAGATTCCATATCGCTGTCCCACGACCCCAGTCAGTAAACCGACTGGTTTAGGCTGTTCCCGCTTCGCTCGCCGCTACTAAGGGAATCACTGTTGTTTTCTCTTCCTTCAGCTACTAAGATGTTTCAATTCGCTGAGTTGGCTCTTTCCGTCCTATGTATTCAGACGGTAGTATTAAGGGTTGCCCCATTCGGAAATCCACGGATCAAAGTCTGCTTCCAACTCCCCGTGGCGTATCGCCGGTAACTGCGTCCTTCATCGCCGCTGTGTGCCAAGGTATCCACCATTAGCCCTTTGTAGCTTGACCAATCATTTCTAAGTATTTGGTTTTGTCTGCAAAGTTACTAATTAGAATGATTTCTCATTTCTAAGTTAGTAATTACTACTTACCTGACTAATCTTTATGCAGTTTTCTAGGTTCTGACTGGATAAAATATCCAGCAGGCTCTGAAGTCAAACAATGACATCAATAGTTGCTGAAATTTATCTTCTGAAGGGTTCAGTGGAGGTTAACGGATTCGAACCGTTGACATCCTGCTTGCAAAGCAGGCGCTCTACCAACTGAGCTAAACCCCCTCAATTCAATAAGGTGGGCCACCCTGGACTCGAACCAGGGACCTCGCCCTTATCAGGGGCGCGCTCTAACCACCTGAGCTAGTAGCCCATGCTGGCTTTGAGATAAAACCAGACCAGATTTGGAAGCTAACACTATAACCTCGACCGACCTTGAGATACCTCTGCCTACTGTTACTCAATTCACAGTTAAGCGGGTAAGGTCTCCCTAAAAGGAGGTGATCCAGCCACACCTTCCGGTACGGCTACCTTGTTACGACTTCACCCCAGTCATTAGCCCTGCCTTAGACGCCCCCCTCCTTACGGTTAGGGTAACGGCTTCGGGCGTGGCCGACTTCCATGGTGTGACGGGCGGTGTGTACAAGGCCCGGGAACGTATTCACCGCAGTATGCTGACCTGCGATTACTAGCGATTCCGCCTTCACGTAGGCGAGTTGCAGCCTACGATCTGAACTGAGCCACGGTTTATGGGATTAGCGCACTCTCGCGAGTTGGCAGCCCTTTGTCCGTAGCATTGTAGTACGTGTGTAGCCCAAGACGTAAGGGGCATGCTGACTTGACGTCATCCCCACCTTCCTCCGGTTTGTCACCGGCAGTCTCTCTAGAGTGCCCAACTAAATGATGGCAACTAAAAACGAGGGTTGCGCTCGTTGCGGGACTTAACCCAACATCTCACGACACGAGCTGACGACAGCCATGCACCACCTGTGTTCGCGCTCCCGAAGGCACTTCCCCCTTTCAAGGGAATTCGCGACATGTCAAGCCTTGGTAAGGTTCTTCGCGTTGCATCGAATTAAACCACATACTCCACCGCTTGTGCGGGCCCCCGTCAATTCCTTTGAGTTTCACACTTGCGTGCGTACTCCCCAGGCGG
>JAYVGZ010000020.1:0-4139 GCA_043771805.1 Pseudomonadota bacterium | reverse complement strand
GACCGTGATCACCTGACCAGGCTCAGAACATGTTGGCAACAGATTTCGACATGCAAGAACAGAATTCGATGCACAGGATAGGAGCGCGCTCTTATCACTCACCGAGCAATCAGCACGGACTTCAGTAACGAAGAAAAAAGCTCCGCATACAGCAAGGACAGCTACAACGCATTTCAAATAAGGGTTCATCAAAAGTCTCCGAGGTTACATTTGTTGTTATGTGCTTACTTCCCTGCCCAGCAAGCCTCATGTATAGCAAATTTCACCTACCATTTACTTGCGGGGCTGAATTCTCGCACTTCGCGGAAGGTAGCCTAGTGCGGTGGAAACCGCCATCCTTCGATGCTTCGGGGGTTAGTCCAAGTTTCGCCTACACCTTCCCTACTCACGGAGGGACTACTGAGTTCTATCTATCAAAACAAAACCCCCGATAGCAGGAGCCTTTATTAAGCCACGCTCCAACTCAGCCCGAAATGCAGCCACCCGCGCGGAGATCGTCAGGGCCCGGTGCACAACTGACGTCGGAATATTTGTTGATTGAGGGGAGTATTCTGTTGGGTCGAACATCGTGAGCACCAGATTTAAACCCTCCTCTCTGGAGAGCTCGACCGGAGTCTTGTCGTAGAACGCCTTACTAGCGGCAGTGAGACCGATCACTCCAGGGGCAAATGGCACCTCGTTGACGTAAGCGAACAGGATCTCCTCTTTGGAGTAGAGAACTTCGAAAATAATTCCAAGAGAGATCTGATTGAGTTTACGGAGAAGCGTCTTCTCGTAGGTAAGGTACTCTACTTTTGCAAGCTGCATGGAGAGAGTACTTCCACCTCTCCCATACCTCCCACGCTCGATCCGCTCCCTCAAGGCATCCTTGAGACGAACCCAATCAACTCCGTGATGCTCCATAAAAGTCGGGTCTTCGGATACGAGAAGCGGAAGAAGGACTGTGCGCGGAATTGGATAACGCTGGGAACTCGCACGAGCAGTCCGATCGTCAGTAGTGTATGCGGAATAAAGGAGGGAACCGGTGACGATTAAAAGAGGAAGCGTTGCGACAGTCGATCGCGTTACTACCACCGCTCGGGATACAACCGAGAACTCAGGCGAGCTTCGGCCCAGCGCTCTGACTATGAAGAGAACAAATGTTAAGGGAAGAACAAATGATTCTGGTAACGTAAATGTAAAATGAGCGTTGTGGTGAATGCTCGCAGACGCCCCAAAGACGACAGAAATTAACAGTGCAGTCGATGAAAATACACGGGAGTGCATCCCCTCGATACCGAATCGATAACGACTTCGATAGGATGCGACAGCGAGTGAGAGGAGGGCTAGGACGCTCAGTATTTCGGTGAAGCCAATACTCGTGCACGGTGCTCCAGAGAGTCTGCAGTACAACCACTCATGAACAGCAACTCCTTGGTAGAAGAAGGTGCACACCGCCGCTACCACAATAAAGAGGGGGTTGATGGGCGCAGACGCCACAGTCGCCCTCCGACCAGCCCATACCAGGCACGCAGCACCAATTGCAGAAATCTGACCTACTGAGTCAGTCGGGTAGCACCAGGTACCTACTACTCCCAGCACCGCTACTACAAAAAAGAGCATTGGCAAGAAAGATTGTGAGACGGGGAACAGAAGCATCGCGATACAGGTCAGCAGCGCTTGTAGTGCGTAGCTCGTTTCCCCCTCGAATGTTGTACCCTCAAGGATAGCGACGCACAAAAGAAGGTCAATCGCCACCCAACAACAGCTTGTCCAGAGCTCCTTGGCTACCTTACCACTCATCTCGGAAGTCTCTTACGGCAGCGAGAGTCCGTAAAGCAGGAGTCGCGAAGGTTCGCCTATTTTCGCTTAAATTTAAGTCGGGCGACTTCTTCCTCCGAGGTGAGCGGTGTACTCAGGAAGCACCGGCCACCCTTCAATTGAGCAGCCTGTCTCTTGCCGAACTGCGCACTGAAGTAACCATCTTCGTCGGTCGCTCCCGATGACGCCTGTGAAATAATGATCCGCCCCTTCCTGCTTACACAATTGATCGAGACTGACACGTCCTCAACAACGAATTCATCCGCAACAGTATAAACGTAGCCAGTCAGTCTCACTTGTTTGGATGATACTGTTGCCTCCTCGATCTCAATAGCCTCTTCGTCCTCCGGCGCTGGTGCGGGATCACTGCCAGGGTCTGAAGGTTCGGGATTATTCGACCCTGGGTCTGGGGGAGTAGGCGCTGTACCTAATGCAAGCGCGACGGCGTTGTTGGCGTTAACACGCCCGCCAGTGGTGGAGAGCCCTCTCATCTGAGCCACAACATCAACAGAGCCCAGCAAGATCGTCTTGATGTCATTCCCACTGAGATCAGGTTTTGCGGACTTCACCAATACGGCTATGCCAGCTACAAGCGGCGTAGCCATGGACGTACCACTCAACAGTCCATACTTGTTACCGGGCAATGTGCTCAAAATACCGACACCGGGCGCAGCGAGGTGCACCTTGGTGCTGCCATAGTTAGAAAAATCAGCGTAATTGTCAGCAGCGTCGGAAGCCGCAACCGACACGAGGCATGGCAAGTTGTAGTTTGCAGGAAAGCTCGGTGTGGCGGGGTTGTCGTTGTCGGCAGATTCATTTCCAGCCGCTACCGCGATAAACGCCCCCTTTGAACACGCATAACTCAGCGCACGTTCCAAAATATCAGAACCGGAAGAGCCGCCAAGCGAGAGACTCAGAACGTTCGCGCCGTTGTCGACGGCATAGCGAACGCCGGCCGCTATACCGCTCAAGAGTCCCGATCCTTCAGCATCGAGCACTCGCACAGGTAGAATTGATGCATTCCACGCCGCGCCTGATATTCCTACTCCGTTGTTGCCAACTCCCGCGGCTATGCCAGCGCAGTGGGTACCGTGTTCATTAAGGTCGTCCGGAGCGTTATCTTTATCGACAAAATCCCAGCCTGACGCGTCATCAACAAATCCGTTACCGTCATTGTCGACGCCATCAATTGGTTCGCTGTCCTTTCGGAGAATGCTCGCCGCAAGGTCAGGATGAGCTGCATCTACACCTGTATCGATTATCGCCACTCGCACACTGCTCGAGCCCGTGGTTGTACTCCACGCTGTTGGCAGGCTCACACGGGAATGAGCATACTGCTCACCATTTCGGGGGTCGTCGGGGGTAACAGTCGAATGGTAGCGGTAATTAGGCTCACAGAAGCCACGTCGTACGCGGCCAGAATTTACCAGCTCCTCGCAGTACGCTTTACTAGCAGCAATGTCCAACTCTTTTGAGCCAATGGATTGAGTGCCCACTCCGCTTACAACTACATACGGAGAACCGTGCGCTGAGATACTAGGTGAGGTGAATCCGGAACGTTCGATGACCACCGACGTTTGAGCGCTAGCACATTGAGCTGCGATCAGACTGACTAGAATGGCGGGCAGAATCTTTGTTGGGCTTGTCTTCATTGATCTCCTTACAACCAAGGAGAAGTGTCGGAGGTCAAGGGAATTCGCAGAACGATTGGGGGCTTAATATAGAGCTTCTTCATGGTGATGCTTGTCACCGGGGGAACCGTCCAATTATCGGAGCGTTAATCCGTCACTAAGCTATTGGATTTGTTCAAATCGACGCCGACGAAGTGCTCCGGGTGACAATACTCTCGTGAAATAGATTTCAGAGATTACATTGATACCCGGGGAGCTTGCCGCAGAATAAATTAGTCACTTCCGCGCTGATATCTAAGCAGGAGAGGAAGTGACTTCGTCGCGGATATGAACCGTTCTTGGCAGGCACTGACTGACGATTCCAATAAATTTTGCGCTGCCGGGAGGGCCCTGCTGTATGATCCCAAAAATCCCGCCACCTCAGCCAGTTACAGCGCCCGCAAGTCGTTTTCTAGTGAGGTTAAATACGTAGAATATTTTTATCTCACACGCGACGAGCGACAAGACATAATCAGGTATGTAAGAGACTGTGACCAAGGTATTATGTGCCACTATGGGTAGTACCTCTGTAGTCTTAGCATCATTCAAGAACACGCCCGGTTAGGCTATGACAACGTTCTCTTTGAATCCAGCGCAAGTGAACGATCCACCCGAGGAATCTATTGATGCATTGACCTTGCCCTCATCAGCACCAATTACCAACTCTGA
>JAYVGZ010000019.1:0-2190 GCA_043771805.1 Pseudomonadota bacterium | reverse complement strand
CCGCGCCCGAGGGTGCCGCGATCAGATCCATCGCCCCGGGCACCGTGATCTTCGCAGACCCCTACGGCGGGTACGGCAACCTCGTCGTGGTGAAACACGATGACGGCGTACGAACGAGCCACTACGGTCACTGTAAGGTCATCAAGGTCCGCACGGGCGAACACGTCACAGCCGGTAAAATCCTTGCCCTAGTGGGGAGTACCGGCATATCTACTGGGCCACATCTCCACTTTGAGATCCGGGAGAACGGAACGCCGCAAAACCCAGAGACTTTACTTCCCGGCCTTGCGGCGCAAAGTGACGGTTAGGATAGCGCAGCAGGCTGGACCCAAAATTGACGGGGTAGCCACCGTCATCTCGAGCTGAAAGCGAGAGATCCACTCCATATCCACCAAAACGCCCTTAAGCGACATAGTTGGAGCCTATTAGGTAATTGGCATTAGGAAGAGCGATCTGAAGTGGCCTCCTCTGCTTCGCATCGGAGTGACCGCACTCTCTGCGGCGCACGTCAGACTTCCTTTTGGACATTCAATACCCCAATTTTACGGGTAGATATCAGTATCCATCCGTCTTTTTGCGCTGCGGTATGCAACATCAAGGCAACATTCTGCTATAACCTTTATCAAACTGGGGCGCGTTTCGACGCGTCGTTAAACAACTATCGCGAACTAATGTTTCGTCTACAATTTAGGAATTTTACGATGATTAAGAAGATTAAAACTTTAGCGGCTCAGGTAAAGAAGTCGCACGTATCGATGTGTCAGCGCCTTTCAGCGGCTTCGTTCTCTCCGACAGAGAGACAGGCCCAAGCAGGGCTGTTCATTCTTGGTCTCACTATTCTGGTATTTGGATTCACAGACGGAATCACGGCGCAGCAGACTGGTGTTACTAAGTACAATGATGCACGTATCGCCAATGCGGTAAACGCGGTGATGACCTACCTAGAGGGCACATTCGGCGCGTTAGTAATGGCGGCTGCTGGTATCGGAGCTATCTTGAGTGCTGCTTTCGGTCAGTACAAGGCAGCTCTCTCGTTGATGGTAGTGGCAATCGGAGCGTTTATTTTGCGCTCTCTTATGTCCACATTCTTCAACGACCAAGGTATTCAGTCGTAAGACTGAAGAGAGGCGGGGCACCACGGTGGTGTCCGCCAGTTCGTACCTCGGACAAGCGAGGTATGAAAGTGCTAAGCCCTCGGGGAAACCCGGGGGCTTTTTCATGTGAGGTCGGCGAAAGGGTCTACAACCGTACCGTTCCGATTGCATCCCGCACTTCATCCAGCGTCTTCTGCACGACGTCACGCGCCGCTTCCGTCCCAACCTTAAGGAGCCGCAAAACTTCACCCCTATCGGCCGCAAACTCAGCCCTCTTGGCCCGGATCGGCGTCAAGAAAGCCTCGAGCACATCGATAAGGCGCATCTTTACACTCCCATCAGCAAGGCCGCCGCGCTGATAATGCTCCTTGAGTTCAGCCACAGCTGCTTTGTCAGGGTCGAAAACATCGAGGTAAGAAAATACAGTATTCCCCTCAATATGCCCTGGGTCCTCCACTTTGAGGTGTTTCGGGTCCGTGAACATCCCCTTTACCTTCTTTGCTACGGCGTTTGATGGGTCAGAGAGGTAGATAGCGTTACTGAGTGATTTACTCATCTTTGCGGAACCGTCGGTACCTGGAAGAACACCGATCTCTGGGGTCAACGCCCGGCACTCACGGAAGAACGCGCTCTTGTAAAGCCTGTTGAATGTGCGAACTATGTCGTTAGTGAGCTCTAAGATCGGCACCTGATCTTCACCCACTGGTACTACGGTTGCCTTAAACTGGCTGATATCTGCCGCCTGGTTTACGGGGTACGTTAAAAACCCTGCCGGGACTTCGTCACCAAAGCCCCGCTGCTTTATCTCGTTCTTTATCGTCGGATTTCGTGAGAGTCGGCCAACGTTCACCAAATTAAGGAAGTACATCGTCAGCTCAGCCGTCTCGGGGATAGCGGATTGTAGATAGATCGTTGAAAGTTCCGGTGATATTCCAACCGAGAGGTAATCCAACATCACCTCAAGCACGTTGTCGCGGACCTTCTGCGGATTATCTGCGTTGTCAGTGAGGGCCTGCATATCGGCGATCAACACATACTGCTTACACCGGTGCTGGTACTCGATCCGAGCTTTGAGCGAGCCGATGTAGTGTCCAAG
>JAYVGZ010000018.1:0-5097 GCA_043771805.1 Pseudomonadota bacterium | reverse complement strand
TATTGGGCGGGAGCCCTGTGTTGATCGAACCAGTGCTGTAAAGGGTTTTATATCCGGCTACAATATGGTATAATTATCTATCGGCAATAGAGATTCTATCATGAAAGCCTACCACAAATACCCGCGGACACTTCACGTCCCGCATTCGCCTGGCACGCAGTCGGATGACCGGCTTTTGGGTAGCTTGGATCACCTGCTTGGCTGCGAGGTCGTAATCACCGAGAAGCTTGATGGTGAGAACACCTCGCTCTACCGTGACCACTCTCACGCAAGGTCACTCGACTCGCAGCATCATGAGTCGCGCAACTGGGTCAAGCAGTTTCACGGTCGCATCGCTCATGAGATTCCAGCAGGTTGGCGTGTCTGCGGTGAGAACATGTACGCAAAGCACTCGATCTTCTATGAGGACCTTGAGTCATACTTCTACGGCTTCTCGATTTGGTCAGATTCTAATGTTTGCTTGAGCTGGGCTCAAACGCTAGTTTTCTTCGAGCTGCTGGGAATCACGCCGGTGCCGACGCTCTACGCTGGCGTTCTGACACTCGATGTTCTCAAGGATATCGAGAGCAAGCTTGACACGACAAAGCAAGAAGGCTATGTGATCCGACTTGCTGGGGAGATCAAGTACGAGGACTTTGGAATGACCCTTGCAAAGTGGGTGCGGCCTAAGCACGTCGCTACCTCAAAGCACTGGATGCAAGAAGCGGTCGTTCCGAACCGGCTTAGATCCGCACTGTAAGAGCCATCCGTCATAAATAGCCTCTACGGAGGTTTGACGGATGGCTATTGTATTTGCGCCCACTGAGCTGCCGCTCGCGATTGCCGGCGTTGCATATACAAGCCCGCCCCTGCTCGTCTCAGGCGGCGTTGCTCCTTACACCTGGGTATTGCTTGACAGTGAGCCGACTGGGTTCGGATTCCTTGTTGATCAAACTGGAGAGTCCGGACAGCTTGTCAGTAATCTGTTAGGCGTTGAAGGTCCGAACGTTATTCGGATTCGCATTACCGATGCGGATCTCGAAGTTGTTCAAGTCTCTGTTTCATGGACCGTGCTCCCTACAGGTTCGGTCATTCATGACTTTGGTGTGGGAGACGTAGGCGCTCGGCCGCACGAGAACGGCGGCGGCCTTATCGCTTTAACAGCAACAGTTGCCCCTACGGCTTATGTCGCGGCTACAGCGGTAGTGTTCGGTACGGCTAGCGTGTTAAACAGCGCTGCAGTATATGGTACAGCACAAGTTTATGGTAGCTCAACTGTTAAAGACAGCGCACAAATTTACGGAGCTGGACAAGTTTACGACCAAGCCGAAGTTAGCGGCGATGCAATCATCTCTGGCAGCTCGCAAGTCTATGATAGCGCTGAAATCAATGGGAGCGCGCTTGTTAGTGGCTTTTCAAGAGTGTACGGCTCCGCAGAGCTTACTAACCAGGTTGTTATAACTGAAAATGCTTCTGTTTTTGGCACAGCTATTGTTTCGGGTAATGCAAGGTTGTTTGGCACCACTCGAGCTTTTGAAGACGCTGAGATTAGCGGTGCAGCTCAGATTAGCGGTACAGCTCAGATTAGTGGTACAGCTCAATTAAGCCAAGAGGCAAAGGTCTTTGGCGCTGCGATCGTCCGTGACAACGCTCGTGTCTCGGGCGCGGCTACGATTTGTGAAACTGCGATTGTGCGTGATAGTGCCCTCGTGCATGGGCAAGCAAAAGTTGCAGGTACTGCAGTTGTAAGCGATACCGCAATCATTCGCGGGGCCGCAATCATTCGGGGCAACGCCCGCGTAAACAGCACCTCTATCGTCCAAGGACGTGCTATCATCGAAGGTAACGCAGAAGTAACCGGCGCTACTGTTGAAGGTGATACAACCATCAACTCATAATGTGACAATGCTCCTACGCCACCTAATCATTAACCGCTATCTTGAAGCCGTTCAAGAGAATCCTAAACTGCATGCCTTGCTCGAAAACGCTGGCGTTGCTTTAATGGCCGCAGCCAAGCTTGCAAAAACGGACCATGACAAAGCTGATCGAATTGACCTTGAACAGCTTGCGGATATTATCACCGCGATCAAGCTACTTACTAACGCGGACTACCGCGACGCGATGACTAAGCAGGATATCGGCATCGATTCAACAAACGCGACTGAGCTGTTTAAGATGCTTGATTCAATTCCGAATGATCCAGCTAAGGACCTTCCTGCTGCCACGCGTAGCTTTGTACGCTCTGTCGCGCTGATGTCAAAGTCTGTTCGAGCTAAAGAGCTTGAAGCTCTGAAACTACTAGTTTCATCAGATCACACAAAACGCCAAGCCGCCCAGGCTGAACTCGATAAGCTAGCAGCTTTAGTCTCAGCGGCTCTTAAAAGGCTCAAGGCAAAAGTAGATGCTCACGCTTGATCCTTGACCTCATCTTCGAGGTTCATTAGTATTAGTACGTGAGTCCAAAAGCCAAACTTCGCTGTTAGCAGGAAGTGTCCTAGAGATGTAAAATAGGTCGAGAGATGGTTACGACGCCGAGTCAGGATGATGTAGTAGTCATCGGCGAGTAGTCTTTGGGGCTCGGCTTTGTCCTTTTCGGTTAAGCCGTTCCTTAGTGGCCACTTAATCTTAGTGACACGTCAATCAGAACCCATCGTGTAAAACTCTCATAAATGCTTTTGATGCCCATTGCGTTTCCCTCTTAGTCTATTTACTTTAAGTCTCAAAGATGATATAATGATTGAGTATGCAAAAGACAACATTCTTCATGTCAAAGGCTCAAGCCGAAAAGCTGACTCTTCGATTGGACCAAGAGCCCGACTTTGCCGGGAAGGCCGTGTTGATCTCAATCAACTCACCAGAGACTACCGAAGGTGACTTGAAGCTGCTCTACGGCCCTGACTACGCAACAAGCCACTTGGCCAAAATGTCCAAAGCAGGCTATCGGAAGCCTGAAGTTGAGTCTCCGCACTGGGTCGAGCTGCTAATGCTCGAATTTCATGACATTGACCCATCGCACTGTAGCGAAGGGTGGGTTCAGCAGTGGACGCTCTTCGACGATGCAATGGCCGACAGGATCCTTGAAATTCTCGAGCGAACCAAAGACACGGCCGGCGTTTACGCTGTTCACTGTGAGGCAGGCATCTCGCGGTCAGCTGCAGTCGCCAAGTTCATCTCACAGTTCTTTAACCTCAGCTTTCCTGAGACCTACTCCCTCTACAACAAGCACGTCTTTTCGGTCTTGCTTCGTCGTTGGAGACAACGCAACTATACGAAGGATCACCCATGGATGTGAAACCCCCAATCATCACCGAAGCTCAAGAACGAATTCTCAATCTTGAAGATGACATCGACTTGGTCAACCAGCTGACCGTAACTGAAAACCTCAAGTACTTGACCCGAAGCGAGCGCGAGCGCATCTTCAAGCGCATGCTGGAAAACGTCGGAGCTCTTGAAGACACCGTCAAGGCAATCATCAAAGGCGGGCGTGAAGTTCGACGTGCTCGCTTGCGTGACGATGAGCAGCTCTCGCGCATGGTGATCGAGATGTCTCAGCACTCGCTAAAGGTTGACTCTTTCGAGACGCCGCCTGAAGAGCCGACCCCCGAAGTCAAGGCCCTGTACGGCGGTTCTGAAGATGTCCTGCCTGACGATAGCGTTCCTCTCGGATAAACCATGACCTACCTCGCCTTTGTAATCGACGATCCTTCTCGGGCGCTCTTGCTCGAACGGCTGCCTCCGAAGTTTGAAAAAGTAATTGCTCACCACGTGACGCTCATCTTTCCAACATCGCCTGATGAAGCCGCAAAAGCACGCCGCATGATGCTTCAGCTGCAAGATCAAGAGCATGTTGTCGAGGTGATCAATCACTACGTTGGTGAGCACATTGAAGCGGTCGGCGTCACGTTTAACGGCGAGAAGAAGTCACCGGTCGACCGCTTCTACCATGTCACGCTTAGCTTAGAGCCGCCGGCAAAGCCGAAAGACTCAAACGCTTTGACAAAGCCGACACCGTTACCTCAACTCTTCAAGCTAACCGGCACGGTTCAGCTTATCAATTAGGAAAACCATGAAACGCATTAGCGCCCGCATGAAGTACTTGCTCGCATGTTCGCTCTTGGCTGCGCTACCAGCGCAGGCTCAAGTCCTCGGATCGGTGACTACTGCGTGGGACCTTGTATCCAACCATAAGATCGAGGTCTCGGTTTTCGATGATCCGAAGATAGAAGGCTCCGCCTGCTTCTTGAGCAAGCCTATCACCGGCGGCCTTACAGGCGCTGTAGGTCTGGCCGAAGACAAGTCGGACGTTAGCATCGCTTGCCGTCAAGTCGGCCCGCTGAAGCTTCTTGCACAGTTTACTCCTGGTGAGCAGGTGTTTACCGAGTCGCGCTCCCCACTGTTCAAGAAGCTGCGCGTAGTTCGCTTCTGGGATCCAAAACGCCAAGTCATCGTCTATCTCGCTTACAGCGATAAGCTGATCGATGGTTCGCCGAAGAACAGCATCTCTGTTGTCCCATTCCGTTAAGGAGCCTTTCATGTTTACACCTCAAGACACTACAGAGTCTCTGCTTGCCGAGTACCGCATTGCTTATGCGCAAGCGATGAAAAACGCTGCGGAAGCCATTTGGTGGAGCATGCTCCAGTTCAACGGTCGCCCTGACGGATACGAGCGCTAATATGTACATCCTAAGCATGATTCCGATTCTCGGGTGGTTCACGGCTGCAGCGCTGTGCTTCTTCGTTGCGATCCCAATGTACTTCCTCTGGAACGCGCTGGCACCGATCTACTTTACCTTCCTGCCAGAAGTGTACATGGCAATCCCGTTCTGGCATGTATTCGGCTTGATCTGGCTGCTCTCAGCGTTGCGCACCCTCTTGCTTCCGAGCATTTCATCAAGTTCGAGCTCGAAAGCAAAAGACAAACCACTATGACATTATCCCGCATCCTCGAAGTTCAGCTTGATCTGGACGGCCTCTTCGCCGATTTTGAAGGCGGCGTTAAGGCAATCACTGGCAAGACGCCCAAAGAGCTTGGAGACAAGCGCCGTATGTGGTCGGCAGTCCACTCGAACAAGCTCTTCTTTCTCGAGCTCGAAGTTCTCGCTGGGTCCATGGACCTAT
>JAYVGZ010000017.1:0-11807 GCA_043771805.1 Pseudomonadota bacterium | reverse complement strand
TTTAAAATGGTCGAGTTTCGAGATGGAAGGGAACAGTCAGTTGCGCCTTAGGATTCGTTGCGAATTCCGCATTACCCGTGAGCGTCCTGACACATTTTTTGGGAATACATTTCTGCATCGTATTGGAATCGATCCACATAGCTGCAATTTCCCACCATTTTTTGTACTGGATAACGTACGAACTCGCCCATTCTCCCGGCATAAATCTGTCGGAGCTTACAAACCGTGAAAACTCATCCCTCAGCCAATCTTGCTACATCCATCCTCTTCGTTCTGCTGTCCGCCTTGACCATCCAACCTGCTACAGCGGAACGGATCAAAGTCGGCGTCCCAACCGCCCTTACCGGCGACGCAGCCACTTTCGGGGTAGATATTAAAAACGCCCTCACCCTCATGAACGAAAAATTCGGCGGCGATCAGTATGAGCTGATCTTCGAAGACGAGCGGTGCGACAATCGTACTGCTGTCTCGGTAGCTTACAAACTTATAAACATCGACAAAGTAAAATACGCATTAGGGTTCCCGTGTAACGCGACCATGCTTGCTGCGGCCGCGGTGTATGACCGGGCTGGAACCGTCGCGATAAGCTCGTCCGCAACGAGTGGTGACAAGCTGGATATCGGAAAGAGTATTTTTCGTCTCTTCCCGTCGGATGTTGATGCAGCGAAGCTACTCTTCGAACACATCGTAAAACGTCACAAAAAGATCGCAATACTCACCGAACAAAACGAGTATCCAGCCCTTATGGAGCGTACGATGCGCAAACAAAACGAAGCGCGGGCGCAGCCGATCGAGATTCTTTTTGAAGAATTTGTGCATGGAGGACGGGACCTTCGCACCCTCTTATTAAAAGTTATAGGACAAGGTGCCGAGGCTATTTTTGTTAACCCGAATACGGATAGTGCCTTTATCTCTGTAGTAAAGCCGATTAGAGAGCTAAAATTTAAGGGCGCTCTGTATGCTGCGTACTTTCCGGGATCCTCGATGATTCAGAAAGAAGTGGGAGCAGAGATCGAAGGCTTCACGTTTGTTAACCTTCCCGCCCTTGACGAATTCGCTGTGGGTGAAGGGAAGGAACTACTCAGAGAATTTCGAAAGCGCTTCGGCGACCCTCAGTCTGGGATTCCTGTGGTGCCGCTTACGTTTGAGGCGTTTCGTATTTTTGATCTTATGATTAAGAGTAAGATGCCGCCCGTTGAGTTTTTGAGGACCACAAAATTCTCTGGCGGATTCGTGCCGGATTACTACTTCGATGAACATGGCGCTGTTCAGGGTATCCGATTTCAGATGCAGCGGATTCAGCAGGGTAAGGTGGTGGTAGAAAATAGCGCCGATCTCTCGCAGTGACCGGTGACAACCTCTTTTCACATTCAAAACACGGGCGGATAAGCGATCAACATCGACGAATTCTGCGCTCTTCCGTCACTATCCCCCGGCATATCCATACCGGCTCCGGAGAGCCATCGACTGTCTTCGAATATCATTCCTACAAAGTCGACTTTCGGGCGTGCACTCAACTTAGCCGCTCCAAAATTTGGATCGTTCTTCTGAACTAACACTGTCGACTTCAGCTCTGAGACTATACCTTCAAGACACTGATACACTACTGATAGGGTTGCTCCTGAGTCCAACACATCATCGACGATAAGGATTCGACCGCCGCGCAAGACCTCGAGATCGCCGACGATACGGTGACTTTCAAGTGGTCGTCCATCTCCATTTCGCGTGGAAACTTTAATGTCGTGACGAGTAAAGGCGACGATGCAGTTTTTTCGGAGTTCCGCCGTTAGGCAATCTGCATAGAACCGCCCGCCCTCAAGTAGTGCTACGATCACCACAGGCCTGCTCGCGTCAGAGTCGATCCAAGGGCGAATATCTTCCGCAAGCGTCTCAATCATACCCTTGATACCAGACGAAGTGGCAAGGACCACGGCGTTAGCCGGGGTCAACACGCCATTCAGCATGGTCACAGGATCACCAACTTTAAGTTCTTCTACTGACATCCAGAGATCACCAAAAAAGGAAAAGTGTCAGGTACGTAGCACGGACAAATTTCCCTGGCGAGTTTGTACAAAACATTTCACGAGGGAAACGGGGGCGGGAAAGCAA
Source organism: Pseudomonadota bacterium (assembly GCA_043771805.1). Lineage (GTDB taxonomy): Bacteria > Bdellovibrionota_C > UBA2361 > UBA2361 > OMII01 > JAYVGZ01. The sequence goes on along the minus strand of JAYVGZ010000017.1, from coordinate 9,698 downwards.
TGATCGTCGACGATTGCCGCGTCACCCCCTTAAGATCCCCGGGCATATCAATGCCAGCTCCAGAAAACCAACGAGAGTCTTCAAATGTTAGTCCGATAAAATCAACTGCTGGGCGAGTACTCAGCAAAGCTTCACCTAGCGTTGGATCATTTTTCTGGATCAATACCGTCGATTTTAGCTCTGCGGCTATGCCTTCGAGATGCTTCTTCACTGCTTGAAGTGTCGTGCCCGAGTCTAATAAGTCATCCACTATAAGGATCCGACGATCTCTCAACGGCTCAAGGCTACCCACTATTTGAGCACTTTCAAGGGGTCGCCACTCTCCGTCACGAGTAGATATTTGAAGGTCGTTACGAGTGAAGTAGGCATTGCAAATCTTATTTAGTTCCGCCGTAAGTCGATCTGCATAAAAGCAGCCGCTTTCAAGCAACGCAACAATCACCACCGGATTGTCAGGATCGCGGTCGACAAATGGGCGAATTTTTTCGGCGAGTTCTTCGATCACTTCAGCAACCTCCGCCTTCGAAGCACGTTCTTATCGCTTGGCGTGGGCGTAGCCTCATCAGCTTCTTTTTTAGCTAAGACCCAAACTATTTGCCAGAAAAATAGCTAGAAATACTTCTGTAATTTAGGTATGTTACACTTGTTTTCTGACTATATTTGCCTATGGAAACGACAAAATTTAAGTCTTATTTAATATGCTTGAAGCTAATGGATCGGTTATTGCCCAGCGCGATCCTTTCTTGCTTCCTTTGTTAGTAATCGATCGATCTTTGGTGGTCATCTCATACAGCAAATTTTTAACCTTTGCCCTTTTTTGTTGCGCGCTAAGAACATCCGACAACTTGTCAGTGATGAGGTTATCTATTTCTTTTCTACTGGCCGTATTGTGCATTTCTAAAAATTTAAGGATCAAATCTTTGTAGTATTTAGTATCAAAGGCTTTGTTCTTCACATATCTAGTGCTGTCATTAGTTAACGTCGCGATCGATGCGGAGACAAAGAAATTCGGCTTGCGCCCTTCTATCAACCTTTGGCGCCTTAAAGTTTGAATCTCCGGGTCAGAAAGCTCACGCCTCTTCTGGACCTTGTCGAGCGCAACAACAGTGGGAAGATCCAGATCAGTCTTTGTCAAAAGTAGCCTGGTATAGTTCTCATCAATAATTTTGCCAGGAATAGAAACTACCACTTTCTTGGGGTCCGACAGATTATAGTCCGGTAACGGGAAAAACCGATCCCGTTGCCTTAAAAACATGCGGCGGATACCACTACCAATTCTATCGATCATATTAAAATTGACCATAGCTTGAGCCAACAATGGATTACGGTACTGCTCAGGTGGATAGTCCGTCTGCAGCACCCGCTCAATGGACCCGGGAAGAAAGTTACCGGAATTCACCAGTATCAGTTCATCTGGTTTTTCCACAACATTGACCGCGCCTGCAAGTCTGTAGTCTTGGTGGGCAATACAATTGTGAAGCGCCTCGCGGATCAGATATGGGTCATATTTTTCAATTTCAATGGGGAAAAGTGTCGCATTCGGTAAATAGCGATACGTCAGGTTTCTTACCTTCAAAAATACCTGCTCGGATGTTAGAAGAAACGGCGGGCCGAAGTGTGCATAGTCCAAAGAGCTACCCGATGCGTCCTTTAAAATCCAGGTAATCCTCGCCTGAGCCGGGCTCAGGTAGTTGGCCGATCGATCAAAACCAAGAAGCAGAATGGCTGCGTTGGTGATCTTGCCATTCCTTAGCATTCTTGATTTGTTGAGGAACGATACGTCGTCCCACCCATCTATCTCAGATTCCAATTCTCGATTCTTAAGTTTGAAGGCATCTCGTGCACGCCTGACCGCCATCGGATCTAAATCTGCGATGGAAGCATGTTCGCAGATCTGCGCGGACCAATCCGGTTGTCTCGGTAGCCACAATTTTCTTTCTAACTCAGGTTGGGTTTTTAGCGATGTCTTGTTTGGACCAACCCTACAATATGCCTCCCCGCGAAATTTGACCGGCTCGCTCATGGCGGCATCTATTGTGAATAAAGAAACTAATTTTCCTTCGATCTCGGTTTCTTGCACAGAAAAGAGAACACGAGGTTGAAGTTGGGAGTTCAACCACATAACAAGATCTTGATTACCTTCCTTTGCCCGAGACGGCCGAAACGTGGTTCCTATCACTCGATGTGTTTGATCTTCGATTCCAAAAATCAGATACCCTGTGGCCTGATCATTAAGGCGAGCCGAGTTCGATAAAGCTGATAGGTACTCTCCAATCTCTTGATTGGGCAGACTCTTGTTGAATTTGAACTCTATCCATTCCGCTTCGCCCGGTCCGCTACACAAGCGCCGAAGGAGGTCTTTAATCTCGTCATCAATCATCTTGTACCCGAAAATTGCACTGGCTGCCGCGGCCACCACACAGCTGCCCTAAACGCTTGCCAAAGCTATCACACGTGCAAGGGTGGATCCGAGGGGTGATACCCAGCGAATCAAGGATTTGGCTTGCTGCTTGATCGTTTGATAATTCTGCTTGCACCGATTGACCTGCTTGCCATCTCGCATTACTTTCTCATCGCCCGTATCGGCTGCCAAATGTGCCCCAATTGTGCCCCAAACGGCGAATAAAGCACTAAAGCAATTCAAAAAATTGCCGATTTTGTCAGTGATATCAAGCACCTGGAGAGGTGGCCGAGTGGCTGAAGGCGCCTGATTCGAAATCAGGTCTACCTGAAAGGGTAGCGGGGGTTCGAATCCCTTCCTCTCCGCCATTAAGGCTTCCCCACAGCTCTTAGGGCAGCCGTCTCAAGCATCTTGCTCAGCAAGCCGACCACTTGCCTTGTATGTACCACTCAACAGCCAGCTGCTACCGATGCGGGTCCCCTGAGGGAAATGCTGCTCGTTTATGTCCTCAGTGTAACAAGAAAAAATGTTCCCATACCACCAAGCTGATTGATGCATCCGAACGTCAACGGAAGGTCACAGGCTTGACAATGTTCTTGTCGACGATGATTGTAATTTGCATTGGAGTGCTGGGTGCCTATGCGTTTTGGGAGAAGGCGCCCGCACACTTCTATGCGCAGGTTGAAAAGGGATCTCGTGGCGAAGTATACGATTCGTGCATGGCTTCCCTTGAGCGACGTGTTGCAAACCCTCAGGCAAGCCTTATTACAATGACCGTGGAGCGAGCATTTCGAGACGCGATATGCTCTGGAATGCAGCGCGATTGCGATCTAAAGCCGAAGGGAACAAAATGCAACAACGCCAATACGCTTGCCTCAGTGAGTGCTAAGCGCCAGCTCAGGTGACGGACCTTTGAACACCAGTTGCCTCAAGCGCTCGCGTCGCTACTCGACTGGTCCAAGTAGATCCACAGAGGGAACCCGCACCGTATCTTCTTTCGGCGCCTGCCTCTCTGATACGACCATCGCCACTTCAAGTGGTCTAATCGATGTGAGTTGCCACAATCGCCAAATAAGGTCTTCGTCCAATTTTAGATCCGACTCTAGGACCTCTCTTCCATCAAACGTCTTAAGAGGCCGACTGAGCTTCATTCCGGGGGTAAGATCTTCCACTGAGACCTCGCGTTCTCCAACCGTTGGGCCGTGACGCTCAATTTCTCCTTTCTCCATTCGCTGTCGAAATTTGCGAGTGAATGCGGTTGGAGATCGCAGTCGCTGCGGGCTTCCAACGATCGCTTCAGAAACAAATTTGACCGCTGCCACCGCTATGGCTGGGCTCATGTCGGCTAACTGGCCTCGCTTTGCGAGCTTCAGTAATGCATAACCTCGCGCCGGGTTAAAATATCCGGAATCCCAGCACATCCGGTCGACGACGTCTGCCACGTACAGCCCGTACGCCAACTTGCACTCTGGCGAATCTCTCGTTACCTCATCCCGCGCAATCAATCGTGCTAGCAGCGCAATCACAATGCTTTCGTCGGGAAAACCCAACTCGAAGGAGACCTTGGTCGCGCTCTCGCGTACTGACTTCGCTATTCGCCTGCGCACCTCTGGATCGCTTCCACTGAAGTAGTCTACTCGCGCCACTCTGCGTTTGGTTCGAAAACTTGTCGCATGCAAGAGTGCTGCCCTCGTACTCTGAACAACTGAATCCGTCGATTCACCTGTAGCGCGAAGCAGGCAGAAGGCGATGTAAGCAACTCGAACAGCGTGCCCCTTTACCCACGAGTCTGCGCCTTGGAGTGCCTTTTCGCTTGCTTCCATTAGCCCGAGTTTCTGATCGTCAAAAAACTTCAGAAACGGCTCGCACCGCACAGTTCGACCGTACAGTGTTCCTCCAACCGAGCGCCCCAAAAGATTTAGTTCGCCGAGCTGCTCGAAAAAAGCATCAGGCAAGCTTTTGCTTCCCCACTTGGGATGATTGGCAACATCGCCTTGAGGTGCTGGGGGCTTAAGTGCAAACACCTTCGAGTCGAGCTGCTCGGAGGCCGAGCTCATCTGCTCATTCTTAAGTTTCAGATGTGCTTCGGAAAGGCGCTGAACCTCGGCTACTATGTCGTTCGCCTCGCAGGGGGTATTGCATGATCCGACAACCCGAAAAACTTTCCCTAATTCTGGCTCAAGGGTGTCCGCTTCCTCCCCCACGACCATTAGGGGCAGATCATGAAAGGACGTTGCGATCAGAAGAGACTTAAGGAGAGAAAATGCAGCGTCTTGATCGGGGCCGAAGTGCACGAGAACTGCGGATTCGGGCCAGCTTTTAAGCGCTACTTCCGCGGCTTTGAGCGACTCTACACTCTGACTTTCGTATTTTTCTTTGAGTAAGGACTGGCGCAGCCGCTGGGGCACTGCGCCAGCTACTGAAAGTACGATTACTCGACTAATGCGCGTCATTAATTACCGCCACCACTTGTAAGGGTAAAGGGTCGTCTCCTGCCGAAAGGAGCTTTAGGGATGGGGTATAATGAGCTTCAAGACACCTCTCTTTCAGTGAAATCACGGCGCGTCCTCCCTCGATTCAGAGAGGCTAAAACGCGTCGAAAATATATAGAAAAACCGAACGTTATCCGAGCTTTAGACTTGCTCTGAAACGCCTGTTCACTTATTGTCTGCGAATGGAATCGCAAACCTCTTCAATTACACCAATTTCAATCGAATCCGAGATGCGGCAGTCCTATTTGGACTACGCCATGAGCGTTATTGTGGGGCGAGCGCTCCCGGATGTTCGAGATGGCCTGAAGCCCGTTCAGCGCCGCGTTTTGTACGCGATGTTCAGTGAGGGGTTAGTATCCACGCGCAAGCACTCGAAGTGCGCGGGTGTGGTGGGTGAAGTGTTGAAGCGCTTTCACCCGCACGGCGATATGCCCGTTTACGAGGCTCTCGTGCGATTGGCGCAGCCATGGAATCTTCGGTATCCACTCATTGATGGTCAAGGGAACTTCGGATCGATCGATGGCGATCCACCTGCTGCTTACCGATATACCGAGAGCCGCATGACGGCGCTCGCAGAGAAATTGCTCGAAGACATCGATAAAGAGACGGTGGGGTTCGCACCGAATTTCGACGATACGACAGTTGAACCAGAAGTACTTCCAGCGGTCATCCCTAATCTTCTTGTTAACGGAGCGACTGGAATTGCTGTCGGCATGGCGGCCCATCTACCGCCCCACAACTTGAGTGAGATAATCAGTGGCGTTATTGCCCTGATTGATAATCCAGAAGTGACGTTTGCAGAACTCTTCACTTTGATCCCAGGGCCAGACTTCCCGACGGGTGGGTCAATATACGGGCGTGGGCCAATTATTAGTGCGTACACCACTGGCCGCGGCATTATTCAGGTTCGCGCCAAGGCTCATTTCGAAACTCTGAAGGGTAAATCGCGCGAAATCGAAGCTGTCGTTGTTACCGAAATCCCCTACCAATTGAACAAATCCCGCCTGATCGAAAAGATCGCGGATCTCGTCAACGAGAAGCAGATCGAAGGGATTGCGAAACTGCGAGACGAAAGCGATCGCACTGGAATGCGCATAGTGATGGAGCTTAAACGTGACGCGACTCCAGAGATTGTCTTAAACCAGCTCTACAAGATGACGCCGCTGCAATCGAGCTTCGGTATCATCAATCTTGCCATCGTACACGGCAGGCCGATGGTTTGCACTCTACTAGAGCTCTTGTCCCATTTCCTCAATCACCGCAGGGATGTGATCAATCGCCGTACCGAGTTTGACCTTAAGAAAGCTCGTGAGCGAATGCATATCTTGGAGGGCTTCAGGATTGCCCTCCTCAACCTCGATGAGGTCATTAAGCTTATTCGTGCTGCTAGCACACCCAAAGACGCTAAAGATGGACTTATCGATAGGTTCACGCTTTCGCCCATTCAAGCCCAAGCAATCTTGGACCTTCGGTTGCAGAAGCTCACTGGCATGGAGCGTCTCGCTATTGAGCAAGAGTACAACGAGCTAGCGAAGTTGATCGAAGGCCTCATGTCGATTCTCGCTGACCCGAAGAAAGTTGATCACATAATCAAGACCCAGCTGCTAGAGATTAAAGAGAAGTTCGGAGATGCCCGTCGTACCGAGATAGTCGACGACGGCGGCAGTATCGCCCTGCACGAGCTGATCGAAGACGAAGAGATGGTTATCACTGTCAGCCACAAGGGGTACATAAAACGCACCTCTGTGTCAGAATACAGAGAGCAGAAGCGGGGCGGCAAGGGAGTGATCGGAGCAGCAGCAGATGACGATGATTTTATCGAACACCTCTTCGTATGCTCGACGTTAGCTGACCTTCTCATTTTCACCAACTTAGGAAAAATGCACTGGCTCAAGGTGTATGAAATTCCTGAATCTGGAAGAACTTCTAGGGGGCGAGCACTCGTCAATCTTCTTGAAATGAAGGAAGAAGAGAAGCTTTGCGCCATTCTTCCTGTACGAGAACTTAAGGTGGATCACTTCATCTTCCTTGCTACTGAGCGGGGCGTCATCAAGAAAACCTCACTGGAAGAATTCTCACGATCTCGACGCAACGGAATTATGGCGTGTACCCTTGATGAGGGCGATGTGCTCATTGGGGCTGCTATCACCAGCGGTAAGGATGAAATAATCCTCGCGACCCGTGACGGCATGGCAATTCGTTTCGCCGAAGATCAGGCCCGTCCGATGGGGCGCGGAGCCCGCGGCGTTACGGGAATTCGGTTTGAAGGGGACGACAAGGTAGTGGGGATGACGGTCATCGCATCCACACCATCAGTTGATCCAGCACAGGTACCGGCCGAATCGACCGTTAATGAGGAGCTCTCCCTTTTGACCGTGTGCGAGAACGGTTACGGAAAGAGGACGAAGATTTCGGAGTATCGCGCTCAGAACCGGGGTGGAAAGGGGCTAATCGATATTCAAACTGAGGGGCGTAATGGTCCGGTCGTTACAACCCTCGCCGTTACCGATGCCGTTGGACTGATGCTGATTACGTCTGGTGGTAAGATCATTCGCACCGGTGCAAAAGCGATATCCATCATTGGTAGAAATACTCGCGGTGTAAAACTTATCGATTTAGATGAAAACGAGAAGGTAGTCGCAGTCGCACCGGCTCCCTTAGACGAAGAGAGTGCTGAGCAGCCAATCGTACCGGGCGAGACTAGTGGCCAGTGAGATATCTCGGGTTGGCATCCTCGGGCTCGGAGCTTGGGGGCAGGCTATTGCTCTTCATTGCGCCGGAAAAGGGCTCGCGGTAACAGCCTGGGGACGAAACGCTAAAGCTGGGCCAACTCTCACGATTAGCGGGAAAGATTTTGATCGCCCGCCAACCCTCGTGATCACCTCTGAGCTATCTCAGCTGTCGGGAATGGATCTGCTAATAGTCTCGCTTCCAGCGCGCGCCTGGTCGGAAGTATTGCCCGGTATTTCTGCTACCGCCATCGCCAGTGCAACCAAGGGACTAGAGCCCTCCTCAGGTTTGACCCCCCTCTCTTATTTGAGAGAAGAACTCGGCTTTACCGACGAGTCACTTTGCGTTGTATCTGGCCCCAGCTTTGCTGCAGACCTCGCCGCGGGAAGACCTCTTTCCCTCGTATCAGCATCGTCGTCGCCAACAACGGCAAATGCTGTAGCATCAATTTTCTCGAGTAGCACAGTGCGAGTTTATACATCGAGTGATGCTCTCGGGGTTGAGATTGGCGGGATATTTAAAAATGTCATTGCGATAGCTGCCGGCATATCGGATGCCCTTGAACTGGGCCCCTCTGCACGCGCTGGAATCATCTCGAGGGGCCTAGCAGAGATGGTAAGACTTGCCGTAGCGATGGGTGCAGATCCGCGAACACTCACAGGTCTCTCAGGTCTTGGTGACTTGATAATGACCGCGACTGAAAATCAGAGCCGCAACCGGACTGTTGGCTTGAGATTAGGGAAAGGAGAAAGCATTGCCGAAATCGTCGGCTCTCTCGGCGCTGTAGCTGAAGGGGTTAGTACCGCTCCGCTTATACTCGCATTGGCAAAAAAGTTCACGGTTGATACTCCAATAACAGAGCAAATCTCCGGTATCGTTAGCGGTGCCCTTTCCGCGAAACAGGTAGCATCGAACCTAATGAATAGACCCCGGAAGAGCGAATTTTAAACGACTTTGCCGCGGCCTTAGCTACTCTACAATTAGCCCGCAAGTTCAAAAAATACTATCGCCGACTAGAAGAGCGAAAAAGACAGGAAGGTAAATAACCGACGCCCGAAGTAGCAGCCTTGCATCCTGAACGGCGTGCGTGCGCCACAAATTGATTCCCACGCCTAACATTAGAAGACCAGAAATCGTAATGCCGACGCCGTACCACATTCCGGCCATTCCCATAAAGGCAGGGAGAAGTGAGACTGGAATCAGAACAACTGAAAAAAATACGACCTGACGAAAAGTGCTGATTCCATCGGGCTCTACTACAGGCAACATCTTGAAACCACCACGCTGGTAATCATCTCTGTACATCCATGCGATCGCATAGAAATGCGGGTGCTGCCAAATGAAGAGGATGAGAAAAAGTGCCCACGCGCCCATGTCGAGATGCCCTGTAGCAGCGGCCCACCCGCCGACTGGGGGAAGTGCCCCTGGAATCGCTCCTATGACTGTATTTAGCCAGGTTACTCGCTTAAGAGGGGTATATACCAAGACATACAGGAAAACCGTCAAGAGCGATAAAAAGCCGGTAAGGAGGTTCACCTGCCAAGCCAAAATCCCAACTCCAAAAAGTACCAACAGAAGCCCGAAAGACAGTGCCTCAGAGGGGGTAATCGAGCCTGTGGGGAGCGGTCGCTTGCATGTACGGTGCATTTTACCATCGATATCCCGCTCGATGTAGTTGTTCAGAACAGCTGCCCCACCCGAGCTAAGCCCCGTACCAAACAACATGATAAGAAAGGTCGAGATGGGGGTGATTCCACCCGCGCCCAGAAAAAAGCCTGCTGCGCTCATGACAAGAACCATGGTGATGATCCGCGGTTTGGTCAGGCACACGTATGCTGAGACTTTGTCGTTTGTTGGGGCCAATTCAGTGGACATAGGTAGTTGGATGTTAGGCACACCGCACAGTCGTGTCAACGCGTGCTCGGTACGAAAGAACTTTTTAAAGCACCTTACCGCTGCGGTAGAAATTTTCACTTGACCAGTATATCAAGGCTACTTTTCCTTGAATTCGGTTGACTCTTACAAATGGGTCGAGCCAGATTCGAGAGTCGCGGGACTCGTCACGATTATCGCCA
>JAYVGZ010000016.1:0-14812 GCA_043771805.1 Pseudomonadota bacterium | reverse complement strand
CTATCGATTCGCGGATGCGAATCAAAACAGTAACCTATAGTGATTTACGGCAAAAGCCTTGCCAGTTTTACTGGCACGGACTTTTGCAAATCACTATAGGTGTTGGCGATCGTCCGTTCAGTTAGCGGGCTTAATGGTCGACAGAATATCCAATATGAAGGGTACGCTTCGTCTCATCGCCATCATAGTTGCGATTCCGTGGATCTGTGTAGGTCTCTACCTTGTTATGCCGAGTATCGGAGAATCTGTAACGAGCCTAGGAAAGACCGGCGGATTGGGTGGAGGTGTCAGTCACGGGGTCATTCGATACGTCGATGATCGCGGTAAGGAAGTGTATGTGGATTCGCTAGAGGCAGTCCCCGAGAAGTTCCGTTCTCGAGTTCAGGCCGAGTTTGAGCTAAAAAAAATAACGCACGCGGACTACGAATTTGGTTCGGTAGCTCGAAAGCCATCAGGATTATTTGCTTGGTTGACGGGCAAGAAATAGCAACCCGACAGTGGGCACTAATCCACGATAGCGAGCGATTTCGCCCGTATTTTTTTCTGCCACTCTTCTGGCCCCGTGCGATGTACCGACTCTCCTGTACTGTCGACTGCAACCGTTACAGGCATATCCTCAACGACAAACTCATAGATCGCCTCCATTCCGAGCTCTTCGAAAGCGACTACGCGCGAGGAGCGAATTGCCTTCGAAACAAGATAGGCAGCGCCGCCGATAGCCATGAGGTACACCGCCTTATGTTTCTTTATCGCATCAATGCCAATTGGCCCGCGCTCGGCTTTGCCAATCATTCCGAGTAGACCGGTTTTGGCGAGCATCATCTCAGTGAATCCATCCATGCGGGTAGCGGTCGTAGGCCCTGCGGGCCCGACAACTTCATCACGCACGGGATCTACTGGCCCTACGTAATAGATCATCCGATCCTTGAAGTTAACGGTATCGGGGAGGCTGGCTCCCTTGCTGAAAAGATCAGCGATCTTCTTATGAGCGGCGTCGCGTCCTGTTAGTAGCTTTCCGTTAAGAAGCAGCATTTCACCCGGCTTGAACGCTTGAACGATTTCGGGGGTGAGTGAATCGAGATCAACTCGCCTCGCCATCGGGCTCGCCTTCCATACCACCTGCGGCCAATCTTCTAACCGAGGTACAGGGAGGTGCGCTACCCCTGAGCCGTCAAGTTCAAAGTGAATGTGCCTCGTAGCGGCACAGTTTGGTATGATGGCAACTGGCAGTGACGAGGCGTGGGTCGGATAATCGAGAATCTTTACGTCGAGGACAGTTGAAAGACCACCGAGGCCCTGCGCGCCAATACCGAGGGCGTTCACCTGATCATAAATCGCTATACGCATCTCTTCTAATCTGTTTTGTGGGCCACGGCTTTTGAGCTCTGTCATGTCGATCGTGCCCATCAGAGATTCTTTTGCGAGAAGCATAGCTTTTTCCGCCGTTCCTCCTATCCCGATTCCAAGCATGCCAGGAGGACACCAACCAGCACCCATTGACGGAACAGTTTTTACAACCCAGTCAATAATCGAGTCAGAGGGGTTGAGCATTGCGAATTTAGCTTTATTTTCGGAGCCTCCTCCTTTGGCTGCTATCTGTACGTGAACGCGGTCGCCCGGAACAAGGCGGGTATGAATGACTGCAGGGGTGTTATCTTTCGTGTTTTTGCGAGAGAAGGCAGGGTCACTGACGATTGAGGCTCTAAGCTTGTTTTCTGGATTGAGGTATCCACGACGAACCCCTTCGTTGATCATCTCTTCGAGAGAGACCGGAGAGTCAAATCGGACATCCATTCCAACATCAACGAAGGCAACGACGATGCCGGTATCCTGGCAAATCGGACGACGACCTTCGGCGCACATACGAGAGTTTGTCAGAATCTGCTCGATAGCATCCTTAGCCGCCGGCGACTCCTCGAGATCGTAAGCGCGTCCGAGCGCCTTGATAAAATCAATTGGGTGCCAGTAGGAGATGTGTTGAAGAGCATCAGCTACACTTTGGATGAGGTCTTCGGCGGTGATAACGGTCATGAGGGCGATGATATCGACATACGGTGCGGTCGACAAGCTGGCCTGCGTCGCTCATAGGTAGGAAAATCCATCGGGGATACGTGCCAGGGCCACCGATTATGCCTCGGGACGTAGCTCGCGGGCGATAATCATTCGTTGAATCTGATTGGTGCCCTCTACTATCTGGAGCATCTTGGCATCCCGCATTAGTTGCTCGACGCGGTAGTCTTTGATGTACCCAGCCCCGCCTAAAAGCTGTACGGCGTCAGTCGTGATAGCCATAGCCGCGTCGGTCGCAAAGCACTTCGCGACGGATGACGAGAGTTTTGAGTTTGAATCCGCCGAAATCCCGGCCTTCTCGTTGTCGAGGTCTGTAGCGGCTTTCGTAGTAAGGAGCCGAGCAGCCTCAAGCTTGCAATGCATGTCAGCAACAAGAAACTGCAGGCCTTGTAATTCGTAAAGCTCGTGTCCAAATTGTTTCCGTTCGGCTAGATGCTTGATGGAAAGGTCGAGGGCAGTCCTCGAGAGTCCGTTTGCGCACGCAGCAATGTTGACTCTTCCACTTGCAAGTCCTGAGAGGGCAATTTTGTATCCTTGATGGAGCCCTCCAAGAAGGGCAGAGGCGGGGACCCTCGCATCATCAAAGAAGAGGGACGCAATAGGAGAGAGCTCGCACCCCATTTTTCGCTCGGGTTTTCCGACCGTGAGGCCTGGTGTGGTCGCGGGTACTAAAAAGGCTGAAATTTTTGAAGACGATCCATCGCTCGTGCGCGCGAGAACGACGTATATGTCAGCGAAGCCTGCACTTGTGATGTAACATTTATTGCCACGGAGAACGAAGGAGTCGCCGTCTCGCTTTGCCTCAGTGGTAAGGGCAGCTGCGTCCGACCCAGCGTGAGGCTCAGTCAAAGCGAAGGCACCGAGGTACTCGCCTGACGCGAGCTTTGGCAGAAGATCTGACTGCTGTTCTGGCGACCCGTAACGGGCGATGAGACCGGACACCATTGAGTGCACGGAAATGAAGATGGCGGGACCCAGGTCAAACTGTGCAATCGTCTCCATAAAGACCACAGAAGACTTTATGGTCGCATTAAGCCCACCAAACTGCTCTGGAACTGCAATACCGGCAGCCCCGAGAGAGGCGAGAGACTGAAAGAGTGGACGGGGTACTGTGTTGTGATACGCGTCGACAAGGTATTTCGGAACTTCGGCGGCACAGAGGCGGGTGAGGGACTCTCGAAGGAGGTCGTCTGAATCTGAAGCGTCCATATCGGTATCCCTAAGAAACGGTTGGCGACTGTTCTAGCGATGCAGCCACGCACCCTCTTTTTCGCACTTATCACTTTTTTTGGCTAGGAGTCCGTGAGGCCGTTATCTTGTACCACTACACGGGAGCGTGTTCATGTTAGTTAGCTTTGGGGATGTGGCACTTCAACCGGGAGAAGCACACATGTTCGATCGATCGATTCAGGCTCTAACTCCCGACGTACAGTACGACTCGCATGACTCAAGGCTTCGGCATGAGGCATCACTACGCCACCAAGCTCTTCAAGATCATCAAGATAGTCTAGTTCTCGGTTGATGAGTCTTTGATCGAGTGGAGCAGTGCCCCAGAGTGGGTTTACGAAGGGGTTTAATCCGCGCGGGTTTTCTAACTGCTTGCGGCGCTTCGCCATCAACGCCTTAATGTCGACCCAGAAATCAAAGTCTTGTTGGTCATCAAGACTTTTTCCATTCCGCCACAGAAAGATATTTCTCTCTGTCTCGGCTAAAAACCAAAGTGGGGTGAGGGTGTCGCAGGTGTCGCCTAACATGCATCTGCGGCGAAGTTCGGTTTCAACCGACTTCAAAACGCCGAGCAAGATTGCTCCCTTGGGAAGTACCTGTACATTACTGTGCACGTGGTGCGCACTTTCGTGCATTACTTCCGTTGGTGCGATCGGTGAACTCATGGATTTTCCTTGTGTTTATTGATGCTCAAAAACCTAAAGGCCAATCAGACCTATGCCGACTGCAAGAGTTGGACCATACACAGCGAGTGAAATGGCCAGGGAAGCAACCGGGGGAAAATGTCAGCCGCTACAAGAACTGGTCTCAAAAGTACCTTCGTCGCGAGACCCAGGAGCTGGGGAGCGAGACGAGGAAGACGAGCAAAAAAACCGCAGATGTATCCAGTGGATACATTGAGGATTTTTTTGTGAAGGCTGACGAAGGCGTAGCCCCCAGATCGTGGGTCGCAGCAGAAGGGACTTTTGAGACCGGTTCCAGTAGCACGGTCCTTATTGTCGACGATTGTCCGATGAACAGGCATCTGTTCAAGGCTAGCTTGAAGGCGGCGAATTTCGCGGTCAGCGAGTGTAAGGACGGTGCGGCATGCCTCGAGTATCTCCAATCTAATCCGCCCCCCGCTTTGATACTGCTTGACGTCATGATGCCTGGATTAAGCGGCTTCGAGGTATTGAAGGAGATTCGAAAACAGTACACCCAGGATACTTTGCCTGTATTGATCGTCTCCGCATGCTCAGAACCCGCAGACATGGTAGAGGGTCTGTCTAACGGGGCGAACGACTACGTGACGAAGCCCATCGAGCGCGCGACTTTTCTTGCTAGGGTATCGAACCATGTAGCAATGGGCACCATGAGGCGAAGACTCGATGAACAGCGACAGAGTCTAGATCGGCTTACAGAGATGCAAAGAGCAATTGGTGACACTTTGTTGGAGCCGTTGGTCGTGCATCGCACTGACGGAGCTATAATATATGGCAATGAGCCCTTTCATCGTCTCTGCCAGGGGGTCGAAAACGGTACGATAGACGATGTGTTTCCGAAGATCCTGGAAGGGGCGGCACTTAATCATTTGGTGGGCTTACTTTCGTCCCTGCGAATGCGTGCGCTGGATACAGAAGAGATTGACGTTGAGGTTCAATCTTTCGGAGTGCAAGTGCGGAGCGTTGTGGTTCGGTCCCGATCAATTCAGATTGCTGGCGAGGAGGCACTGCGACTCTGGTCATTTAGAGATGTGACTCAGGTACGCGAGCTGGAGCGTCGCAACCAGGTGCATGTTCAGTTGGAGTCGGTGGGTCGATTCGTTCATGGTGCCGCGCACAATTTCAACAATATCCTCTCTGGTATCCTGGGATCCGCAAATTTGCTGAGGCGCTGGAATCAGGGGAACCCGCAGGCGATGACCTGCATAACTACGATTGAGCGCAGCGTTGCCGCTGGTGCCAGCTTTACCGACAAGCTCACAACGATGGTTCGTGGTCACCGTTTGATGGAGAATGGTCACTACGAAGACTTGGGTGAGGTGCTTCGAGTTTTAACAGACGCGGCTGAGCTGAACTACGGAGACCGTATTTCGTTTGTTCTCGAAACCGAGAATGAACTTCCGCCAATACCGTTCAGCCTTCGTAACCTTGCCGACATTTTCGGAAATGTCTTAAGTAACGCAGTCGATTCAATTGAGGAGCGTGGAGTCGTTAGCATCGTAGCTCGGCAAGATCGCAACCTTGGGCGTGTAAGAATTCTATTCCAAGACTCTGGGAAAGGAATGGACGAGCACTGCGCCCAGCGGATGCATGAGCCATTTTTTAGCACGAAGACCCTCGACCTCCGTCATGGCCTCAGTTGTGAGGGTCGGGGACTAGGTATGTGGAATGTCTTTAACTTGGTGCGATCGTTTGGTGGCGACGTTTCGGTGTCGAGCCAACCTGGCAAGGGAACGAGCGTTACAGTCGACCTGCCGGTGATGATAAATGACGAAGAAAGGGCGTAGTCGCATTAAGTTCCTGTGCCAGTACAGAAACCGTTGAATTTAGGCGCCAAGTCCGGTAGAGGTGTCACAGGAGTTTTTGCGGTGCGCCCCCCGCAATCCACCTTCGAAACCAGTGACAAAGAAGCAAAAGTCTACAACCCCACACTCTCCAGCTGCGGGTCCTCACGTATCAAACAGTGATGTTAGTGAGAAGCCAACGAAGCAGCTCCGCGTTTGTCATCTTGCTGACGTACATCTCGGCTACCGTCGGTACAACAAGCTAGCCAAGTCTGGGCTCAATCAGCGCGAAGCCGATGTCAATATCGCTTTCCAAGAGGCGGTAACGCGTATTATTTCACTAAAACCAGATGTTACGGTTATCGCGGGAGATCTCTTCCACGCCGTACGGCCTTCGAACCACGTCGTGACATTCTGTTTTCGTCAGCTGCGGCGGCTTGCACACGAAACGGGAGCACCTGTAATCGTGGTTGGTGGAAACCACGAGGCACCGAAGCGCGCTGATACAGGCTCCGTCTTGCAACTCTTCGCGGAGATCGAGGGCGTTTATGTCGCGGATACGGCTGTAGAGGTTTTCACCTTCAAGGAGCGAAGCCTTTCCGTAACGTGTCTTCCTCATCTTGCTATCGCGCAACAGGCTGCTGCGCAGCCCGGAAGGTTACAGCTTCGTTCGATTGATAGTAGCACCTTCAACATCTTGGTCGTTCACGCCCAAGTCAATGAAGGATGGGTGAGTGATTTTGGCGGTGTGGAGATAGACCTGCGTGCTCTCGCCCCCCACGAGTGGGATTACATCGCACTCGGTCACGTGCACCTTCATCGGACGGTAGGTTTAAATGCAGCTTACTCAGGCTCCATCGAACATACCTCTGCAAATATCTGGGGCGAAGCGAAGGATCTCAAAGGATTTTTAGAGGTCTCTTTACCAGGGGTAAAGCGCACCTTTCATCCTCTTACATCGCCGCGTGAGATTGTAATGCTCGAGCCAATAGATGCTGACGGCCTTGAGCCCGATGATCTTATGATCGTTGTTAAGGATCGCACTGATAGCATACCTGGCGGATTGGACGGAAAAATCGTGCGACTTGAGATGAAAAATGTTTCTCGTGAGTGCTACAGGCACCTCGATCACAAAGAGCTCCGGGCACTTCGAGCGCAGGCACTCAATTTGACACTCGATTTAAGCTTTGCAACGCAGTCAGCTGGGGGTGAATCAGCATCGAGACCAGGACGTGGCCTGCTGCGAGACGAGCTGCTCACTTTCTGCAAGAACTGGGAGGTTCCAGGGGTGTCAGAGGCCGAGCTGGCTCAAGTCCTCATTGATTATGCAGCAAGGGTGGAGGCGAAGCATGAAGCTTCTTAGCCTCGACCTGCACCTTTTTCGGCAACACGTTTCGAGCTCTATTCATTTTCCCGATGGGCTTACCGGAATCATAGGGTCAAACGGCAGCGGGAAGACGACAGTCGTTGAGGCTATTTCGTTTGCACTTTTTGGATCTCGAGCGCTGAGAGGCCGTACCGAAGACGTGCGAACCCGGAATGCGCCCGCCGCAAAAATCGCTGAAGCGGGGTCGAAGCTGAAGAAAGACAGGGAGCCACGGATAATCCTCTCCCTTGATCATGAAGGGATAGTGTATCGAATCGAACGTACCCTCTCCGAAGCATGGTTGTATGTTGGCGGCGAACCGAATGCGGTGGCTGCCGGAAATCGAGAAGTTACCAATCGTGTCTCTTCGATTGTTGGAATGTCGTACGATGAATTCATTGCGACCTACTGCACCGAGCAGAAAGGGCTTGAGTTCTTGAGTGGAAAGAAAGGCGCGACAGAGAGAGAAAAGTTTATTGTTCGAATGATGGGATACGATCGGCTCGAAGAGATGCAGGAGCTTGTTCGTGAGGATCGTAAAGAGAAGCGCGCTATACTCATCGGCTACGAAGCCAGCCTCGGTAGCCGCGATGAGCTTGAGAAACTTCTGGTGACAGAGCAGCAAGAACTCGCGGTGATGCTCGAGAAACATTCGGA
Organism: Pseudomonadota bacterium; assembly: GCA_043771805.1. GTDB lineage: Bacteria > Bdellovibrionota_C > UBA2361 > UBA2361 > OMII01 > JAYVGZ01. The sequence continues at coordinate 7,007 of JAYVGZ010000016.1, read as the reverse complement.
ATCAACACGAGCCCTGCAGAAAAATGAGCAAGAGTTCGGAAGTGTCCGCGATCGTATGACAAGGCTTAACGAACTTCGGGGCCGCTTCTTAAAGCAGCGGGAGAATGTTCAAGCCCTTCAGATACGGTGCGATGAGCGGACTCGCCGCCTCAGGGTGATAGCCGATAGCGTGGGCCTAGCGGAGGCGGAGGCGGAGGTAGCGGCAACTGTACACTCTTTCGGATTGCCGCAGACGTTGGACCAAGAGCGGAAGTTTCTCCTTGGTGAAATCGAACACCTAACAGCCGGGGTAGCTGAGCTTCAAGAGAATCTTCGACACCGTGAGATATCGTGGCGTGAGCAGATCTCTCGAGCCCAAGCTGATGTCGATTCTACAGTTGTGGCGCGCGATCAACTGAAAAAGCGCGCGCAGCAATTAAGATCGCTAAAGTCGGGAGGCGAGTGTCCCACGTGTGGGCAGTCGCTATCAGGCTCATTCGATCAGGTTCGAGACCATTTCGCTGAAGAATTGTTGAACTTGGATGCTCGCGTCACCGATCGAAGGACTACCGTTCAAGAGGCTTCCACGGTGCCGGAAGAGCTTGAACTAATCGGGGCAAAGAAATTCGAGCAAGAGCGTGCGATTGAGTGTGCTCGCATACGCCTCACTCACGTTGAGAAGATAGCGCAGCTACAAGCGCGGGTACGAGAGCTTCAGACAGAGCAATCCGCAACCGAGTCAGAGCTCCGCGCAAGCACAGAGAACCTCGAACGAGCTCGGCTTATCTCAGAGGAGCTGCACTTTTCTGAGGACGAGTTCAATCGAGAGAAGGGAGCGCATGATGCCTCCCAGCGGCTTCTGGAGGTAGCGCGACTTCAGCGTGTGCGGCTTGAAGGGGAGCTTAAAACCAAAGAGGCGATGGTGCATCGCACTAAGAGTGAGATTTCGCGGTTCGATGAGCGTAAAGCCGAAGTTGAAAAGTTGCGAAGAGACGTGCGAATTCTTGATGAGAGCGACCGTGTTCTGACCGAATTTCGTAAGTACGTGAACGCCTCGATTCGTCCCCGTCTTGCGGAGCTTGCAAGTGAATATCTCGCTGACCTGACAGATGGCCGCTACACAGCTGTAGAGTTAGCGGAAGATTTTACGCCAACCGTTCTAGAAGACGGAGAAGTGAAGCCGATCATTAGTGGTGGCGAGGAAGATATTCTCAATTTGTGTATGCGGGTTTCGCTCTCTCACATGTTAGCTGAGCGGGCGGGGCAGCATTTTTCGCTTCTCATTCTCGATGAGATTTTTGGCTCGCTCGATGAGGGCAGGCGTGGGAATGTGCTCTCGCTTCTTGAGAAGCTTCGAAAGCGATTCGAGCAGATTTTGATTATCACGCACCTTGATGATGTTAAAGAAGGGGTACAGCATCTGATCGAAGTCGCGTATAACGACGCCACAGGAACAGCGCACATTGCGGAGAGTGGCGAAGACTCTGGATTGCCCGGGATAGCGTTTAATTTTTAGGGGAATTGATCACGAGTAGTTGAGAAAAGGTGTCTCGCTCTAGCTTCATTGGCTTGTGATAAAGTCGCCACTTAAAGAAGCGCCGTCACTCCGATGCGAAGCAGAGGAGTCTACTTCGGATCGCTTTCCAAAGGTGATTGGTTGATCTGGCGTGGATTTCTCGCTTTCAGCTCGAAATGACTGTGGCTCAGGTGCTATCCCAACCGTTATCAAGGTGGGTGCATACACCTCCTGATTTGCCCGGGATAGCGTTCAATTTTTAGGGGAACCGATCAGCTGTGCGCTTTAAAACCTGCTGACACGGAGCGGCCATTGATTGATACTGCCTGGGCCTAAGCGGGCCTCGTCTTGAAGGAGATCCTATGCCAGCCACCCCCGACACAATCTTTGGAAAGATCATTCGCCGCGAGATCCCTGCTGATATAGTTTATGAAACCGAGAACGTCCTAGCGTTCAAGGATATAGCCCCTGTTGCACCGATCCACATAGTTATTATCCCTAAGCCCCAGCTCGTCAGTATAGCGTCGGCATTACCCGAAGATAGTCAGCTTTTGGGAGAACTCCTTCTCGCCTCTGCGCAAATCGCCCGCGAACAGGGCCTCGAAGAGAACGGGTATCGTGTTGTCACGAACATCGGTCAGAATGGGGGTCAGACGGTATTCCACCTCCATCTGCACCTTCTGGGTGGCCGTAAGATGGCTTGGCCGCCGGGGTAGATTGCTAAATTATTTTCGAGTGGATGGCATCCCCGAGTGGATGGGCGTGAGAAAAGCTAGTTTGCGAGCGTATCAAAGAGGAGTAGAGAGATATGACAGTGCATGAACACAGTTCAATTCAAGTAGCGCAAGCGGGATCAGTTTGGGAGCTTACGATAAACAGGCCTGAGAGCCTTAATGCCCTCAATCCGGATGTTCTGCAGGGGTTGATTATTGAGCTCACCAAGATCAACCGAGCGCCAGAAACACGTGCTGTCATAATTACGGGGGCAGGACCTAAGGCTTTTGTGGCCGGAGCCGATATCGTCTCAATGTCGACGCTTGGACCCCGCCCGATTGCTGATTATACTGAGCTAGGTCAGCGTGCGACTCGTATGATTGAAACCTTCCCGGTTCCAGTGATCGCAGCCGTGAATGGGTTTGCGTTGGGTGGGGGCATGGAGCTCGCTTTAGCCTGCGACCTTATTATCGCAGCGGACACAGCGAAATTGGGTCAACCGGAGGTCACTCTTGGAATTATGCCCGGCTTTGGAGGTACGCAACGGTTAATTCAGCGGTGCGGGATCGGCACGGCTCGTAGGTTGTGTTACACCGGGGAGCTGGTGACAGCGGAGGAGGGGCGAGGTCTGGGGCTCGTCGATAAAGTTGTTCCGGCCGAGAAGCTGATGGAGGAGGCTCGAGCGTGGGCATCGTCGATAGCATCGAAGGCTCCTCTAGCGGTGAAGGGCGTTAAGAGTGTCATTCGGCAGTCGCAGGAAGGAGTGCTTCTTTCGGGGTTACGCATGGAGGTTGAGGAGTTCCTCAAACTCTTTGGAACTGCCGATAGAGAAGAGGGGATGGAAGCTTTCTTGCAGAAACGTCCCGCCAAGTTTACGGGAAGGTAATTGCAATCGGATGTACAAGTAAAACGCGATAGTGGCAGGTACTACAATGGTGTGGCGCGACAGCATAGCCTTCGGGCTTTCAGAGGAAGAGAATTTCGCTTGCGATACGGCGCATGCGTTTGCGCAGAAAGAAGTTGCACCGTTAGCTGCAAAAATTGATCGTGAGCACTACTTCCCCCGCGAGCTGTTACCGAAGATGGGCGCCCTCGGATTGATGGGAGCGATCGTTCCACCGGAATTCGGCGGAGCGGGACTCTCAACAGTTGCGTACGCACTAATGGTTGAGGAGTTGTCGGCAGCGTGTGCATCGACCGGTATTATAGTAAGTGCCCACACATCCCTGTGCGTTTCACCGATTTTGACTTTTGGTACCCAGGAGCAAAAAGCACACTTTTTGCCCCGGCTTGCTTCAGGAAAGGCATTAGGATGTTTTGCGCTCTCAGAGCCGGGTACTGGTAGCGACGCTGCCTCTATTACCTGTACATTCCGGAAAGAGGGTGATGATTTTATCGTCAACGGAACAAAGAATTGGATCACGAACGGCCCTGAAGCGAGTGTTTGTGTACTCTTTGCAATTCAAGATATCACGAAGGGCAACAAAGGAATTTCGGCGTTCATTCACGATATGAATCTCCCTGGGATCTCGTGCGGCAAGCGGGAAGACAAGATGGGGATTCGAGGATCCCCAACGTCTAGCATCACGTACGATAATGTTCGCCTGCCGAAGGGATCGATGTTGCACGACGAGAACCGAGGGTTCACTGTTGCGATGACGACGTTGAATGGTGGACGAATAGGGGTAGCGGCTCAAGCAATCGGTATAGCTCGATCAGCTTTCGACGATGCCCTCAAGTACTCTCAAGAACGGAAAGCTTTTGGAAAGCGGGTGTGCGATCATCAGTCAATTCAGAACTACTTTGCTGATATGGTGTGCCACATCGATAGCTCCCGTTATCTGACTCTCGATGCAGCAAAACGCAAGGACCGCGACGTGAGCTACGTACGACAGGCTGCGATGGCGAAACTTTTTGCCTCTGAGACTGCGATGATGTGTGCTGTTAAGGGCATTCAGATACACGGCGGGTATGGGTATGTCACCGATTATCCTGCAGAGCGGCATCTTCGTGATGCAAAGATCACAGAGATCTACGAGGGCACAAGTGAAATTCAACGCATCCTGATAGCCTCGCAACTCCTGAAGGAGTAGAGTTCGTGACTCAACAGCCTTTTATTTTCGGCTGATGATCCACTTGACCCTGACGGCATTGAGCTATGACAAAGAAAGCAGAAAAGAATCCGGCATATCATAAGAGCCCCTCATACGATGAGTGGAGAAAGACGACGTATGCCTCTCAACCAGAGCGCAAAAAGCAATTCTCTTCAATTAGCTTCCGCGAACAGCCCGAGTTCGTAGGGCCCCAGAACCAAGGGGAAGTTGATTACAATCGAGATCTTGGTTTCCCTGGCGAATACCCTTTTACACGGGGCGTTCAACCCACAATGTACCGCGGACGATTGTGGACGATGCGACAATTTGCCGGATTCGGGTCGCCCGAGGACACAAATCGGCGCTTTAAATATCTTCTTGAGAAGGGACAAACAGGGCTCTCTACCGCATTCGATATGCCGTGCCTGATGGGGTATGATCCAGATAATGCCCGTTCGAAAGGAGAGGTTGGTCGAGAGGGGGTAAGCGTCGCGACCATCGAGGATATGGACCAGCTCTTTGATGGTATCGCTCTGGATCAAGTGACGACCTCAATGACTATCAATTGCACTGCGACGGTGGCCTTTGCATTTTATTTCGCCCTCGCTAGGAGGCGAGGAATCGCTTTTGATAAGCTTGGAGGAACAATTCAGAACGACATGTTCAAGGAATTCATCGCTCAGAAAGAGTGGATCTGCCCACCACCTCCGTCTGTCAAATTAGTGTGCGATGTTATCGAATTCTGCGCCGACAAAGCACCGAGGTTTAATCCGGTAAGTATCAGTGGCTACCACATCCGTGAAGCTGGCTCGACAGCGGTGCAAGAGCTGGCATTCACGATTGCTGACGGACTTGGTTACATCGACCACTGCATAGGTCGTGGGATGAAGATTGATGACTTCGCACCGCGACTTTCTTTCTTCTTTGATGTCCACAATGATTTCTTTGAGGAAATCGCGAAGTTTAGAGCTGCGCGAAGGATGTGGGCCAAGTTGATCCGTGAACGGTATGGAGCAACCAATGACGCATCGTGTCGCCTCAGAACACATGCGCAAACCGCGGGCGTTAGCCTTACCGCACAACAACCTGTTAATAACGTCGCGCGGGTAGCGATGCAGGCTCTTGCGGCAATCCTTGGGGGGGTGCAGTCCCTCCACACCAATAGCATGGATGAAACGTTGTCTCTCCCTACTGAAGAGGCAGTCACCGTGGCCCTTCGTACTCAGCAGATCATTGCAGAGGAGAGCGGGGTTACCAATGTTGTCGATCCACTAGGGGGCTCGTATTACATAGAGCGCCTTACGAACGAGATTGAGCGCGAGGCATTTGATTACATTAAACAAATCGACGCTCTGGGCGGGATGCTCAAGGCGGTCGAAGTGGGTTTTCCGCAGCGGGAAATCGCTGAAGCAGCGTACCAGTTTCAACTTCAACTCGATGCAGGCGAGCAGGTGATCGTGGGCGTTAATAAGTTTACTGAGGGTGCTGAGCAAGAAATCCCGACGCTGAAAATTGATCATGCGGTAGAAAGACAGCAAATTGAGAGAATCCAGGCGTTTAAAGGTAGGCGAGATAGTGTGCGCTGGCAAACAGCACTGAAACAGGTTGAAGAAGCATGTGTTGAGAATAGGAACGTCGTGCCGATACTTATAGATGCCGTAGACGCCGGGGTAACACTCGGTGAGGTCTCGGATGTGTATCGACGTGTATTTGGTGTTTACACGGATCCGGGGATGTTATGACGGCAGAGAAGGCGAGTGTGAGACCGATTCGAATCTTGATAGCCAAAGCAGGGCTGGATGGGCATGACAGAGGGGCGAAAGTGATTGCTCGCACCTTAAGGGATGCGGGGATGGAGGTCATCTATACGGGGCTGCATCAAACTACCGAGATGATCGTGCGCGCGGCTGTACAGGAAGATGTAGACTGCATCGGTTTAAGTATACTTTCCGGTGCCCATATGACCCTGTTTCCTGAATTGATCGATCTCCTGAAGAAAGAACAGGCAGACGACATCGTTGTCTTCGGCGGAGGGATCGTGCCGAAGGACGATATTGAGCAGCTCAAGGCACTCGGCGTGAAACAAATTTTCATCCCGGGAACACATACGCAGGAAGTTGTCGCCTGGATCAAGGCGAATGTAGCGGTGAGTGACTAAGTAAAGGAATTTCAATTTGGCGGCAAAGGCGACAGAACTCACCTCGTTCACCACGCTATGGCAGGTCGCGTCTGAGCAGCGGCAGACGGATCACTTTCATCAAGTGATCACGACAAACACGGCTCGTCAGCAGCTCTTTTCTGTCGGGGCTACGCTTCGAAGCGCCATGCGTTATGCCGACGGGCTTCAGAGCTTGATGAAGTTCAAGGCCGGAGACCGAGTTGCAATTATTGCTGAGGGTTTTGGTGAGTTGGTACCGTTCTATCATGCGCTGTGGTTGTTGGGTTGCACCATCGTTGCAGTTCCGCACAATCAGCACCCTGATCTTGCAGTAAGTCAGATCAACAATTCGGGGTGTAGAGCACTTGTCTATTCTCCGGCCCTCGCTGCGCGTTTAGCATCGATTATCCCGAGGCTATCCGGTATCGACGCGTGGATAGTATGTGGAGTAGGGCGGTCCAGTGCGTTGGGTTCAGGTCGAGCGGTAGTGAAACTCGAAGAGTTACATCAATCAAGCTCCCGTAATGTGAAACTGGAGCAGTTCAAA
>JAYVGZ010000015.1:0-8838 GCA_043771805.1 Pseudomonadota bacterium | reverse complement strand
AAGAGCGAGACCCAACTTAGTCCTGAAGAGAAGCTTCTTCGTGCGATCTTTGGTGAGAAGGCCGGCGAAGTTCGTGACAGTAGCCTCAAGTTGCCGCCGGGTGTAGAGGGAACCGTCATTTCAGCTCAGGTATTCTCCAGAAAGGGTACTGATAAAGATGACCGTACCCTTGAGCTAGAGAAGCGAGACGTTGCTCGGCTCGAGCAAGACCAGCGCGATGAGATCAAGATCTTGAAAGACGCTGCTATGCGCGAAATTGAGGATCTCTTGGTTAAGAAGAAGACCACGGCACGCCTGGTCGATGACAAGAGGGTCCAGCTGATCGGGAAAGACGAAGAGATTACGAAGGAGCTTCTTGATGCAGTTCCGTTCGAGTACCTTCGAGACATCCAGGTTGGCGATGAGGCAATCCAGGAGCAACTAAACAAAGTTGTAGTGCGTACAGGCCAGTTGATTAACAACAAGCGTGCGTACCTGAACGAGAAGATTAAGCGCTTGAAAGAGGGCGACGAGCTCGCGCCGGGCATTATTAAGATGGTGAAGGTATTTATCGCCATCAAACGTAAGATCCAAGTTGGCGACAAAGTAGCTGGGCGCCATGGTAACAAGGGCGTTCTCTCTCGTGTTCTTCCACAAGAGGACATGCCCTACCTTGCAGACGGTACTCCCGTCGACATGGTACTTAATCCTCTCGGCGTTCCCTCGCGAATGAATGTCGGTCAGATCCTAGAGACTCATCTTGGTTGGGCCGCTTACAGTGTAGGCAAGCGAACTCGAGAGCTGGTTGAGACTATAGTTGACCCTATAACTGGGGCTAACTGGATTGATACGACTCCAGACTCTAAGAAGGAAGCTGTCAAAAAGATTCGCGACATGATGTTGGGTGCCTACAAGGGCACAGAGAATTCAGCTTTTATTGCAGCGCTGCCTGACCAGGACCTCCTTGACCTCGCTCGGCGCGAGATGAAGGGAATCAAAGTTGCGACACCTGTATTCGATGCTGCTCGAGAAAGCGAGATTCGAGAGCTCTTGAGTTTTGCTGGTGTACCTGAGGACGGCAAGGTTCAGCTTTATGACGGCCGGACTGGTGAGCCTTTTTCTGAGAAGGCAACAGTTGGTGTAATGTACATGCTTAAACTCGACCACTTGGTCGACGATAAGATTCATGCACGGTCCATCGGGCCATATTCTCTAGTGACTCAGCAGCCTCTCGGCGGTAAAGCGCAATTCGGTGGTCAACGTCTCGGAGAAATGGAGGTGTGGGCTTTGGAGGCATACGGTGCCGCCTACACCCTTCAAGAATTCTTGACAGTCAAGTCAGACGACGTTGCGGGCCGTACGAGGATGTACGAGTCAATTGTTAAGGGCGAGCACGTCCTTGAACCTGGCCTGCCAGAATCCTTCAACGTAATGATGAAGGAACTTCAATCTCTCTGCCTCGATGTGGAGTTGGTGGAAGAGGAGGAAGTTGAAGAGCTGGAGGCCACCGAAGGTGGAGCTGGCACACCCGCTATTACTGCAGACGCTGGTTCATCAACGGCGATCGTTTAAGCAGCGAGCGGCTAAGGTTTTTAATTTCTAAAAGAAAGGTCACGAGGAATACCAAATGGACGACTTATTTAGTTTGTTTGAGCGGCCGAAAAATCCGATCAAGTTCAATGCCTTAAAGATTTCTCTTGCGAGTCCGGAAAAGATTCGGAGTTGGTCTTTTGGCGAAGTAACGAAACCTGAGACCATTAACTACCGTACGCTTAAGCCAGAGAGAGACGGGCTTTTCTGCGCCAAGATCTTTGGTCCAGTTAAAGACTACGAGTGCATTTGCGGAAAATACAAGCGTTTGCGACACCGTGGTGTTGTCTGCGAAAAGTGCGGCGTTGAGGTCATTCAATCAAAGGTGCGCAGAGAGCGCATGGGGCACATCGAGTTGGCTTGCCCAGTTGCACATATTTGGTTTTTGAAGAGTTTGCCTAGTCGCATCGGAAACATCTTGGATCTCACTTTACGAGACCTCGAGAAAGTTCTCTATTTCGAGGCTTACGTCGTTATTGAGGCCGGAAAGACTACCTTAAAGCAGGGCGAATTGCTCACGGAACGCGAGTACCGCACGGCGCGTGAGGAGTTCGCCTCAGATTTTGAAGCTGGTATGGGAGCTGAGGCGATCTTCCTTCTCCTGAAGGCGATCGACGTTGACCCCCTTTGCCTTGAACTACGGGAAGAGATGAAGGACGTTACGTCGGAGGCTAAGAAAAAGAAGCTTGCAAAGCGCCTCAGGGTTTTGACCTCTTTCCAACAGAGCGGTAACAAGCCGGAGTGGATGATTCTCACTGTAGTTCCGGTTATTCCACCGGATCTTCGGCCACTTGTTCCTCTTGATGGTGGTAGGTTCGCTACAAGTGATCTTAACGATCTCTACCGTCGAGTAATCAACCGTAATAATCGTTTGAAGAGACTCATAGAGCTGAACGCTCCGGATATCATCATCAGAAACGAGAAGCGTATGCTTCAGGAGTCTGTTGATGCGCTATTCGATAACGGGCGTCGCGGCCGGACAATTACGGGTCCGAACAAGAGACCTCTCAAATCCCTGAGCGACATGCTCAAAGGAAAAGGCGGAAGATTCCGTCAAAACCTTCTCGGTAAGCGAGTCGATTATTCGGGTCGTTCTGTTATCGTCGTTGGTCCAGAGCTGCGGCTTCACCAGTGCGGACTTCCCAAGAAAATGGCTCTAGAGCTCTTTAAGCCATTTATTTACAACAAGCTCGAAGAACGTGGATATGTAACCACAATCAAGAGCGCGAAGAAGATGGTAGAGAAGGAGAAGCCAGTTGTTTGGGATATTCTCGATGAAGTGATTCGTGAACATCCAGTTCTGCTGAACCGTGCTCCTACCCTGCATCGTCTCGGTATTCAGGCTTTTGAGCCGATTCTGATTGAAGGCAAGGCGATTCAGCTTCACCCACTCGTCTGTACAGCGTTTAACGCTGACTTCGACGGTGACCAGATGGCGGTTCACGTACCACTTTCTGTGGAGGCACAGGTTGAGTCTCGCGTGTTAATGATGTCTACAAACAACATCCTTAGCCCTGCGAACGGTAAACCGATTATCGTTCCATCTCAGGATATCGTTCTTGGATTGTACTACATGACTCGTGAGCGTCCCTTCGCGCTAGGCGAGAACAAGGCATACAGCGGTTCGGACGAAGTATGGCTCGCCTACCAGTCGCAGGAGACCCATCTTCAGGCGAAGATTCGATGCCGGATAGATGGCGAGCTCGTCGCGTCCACGATTGGCCGGGTAATGCTGTACCACCTCTGCCCTCGAGTGCTGCCTTTTGCGAACTTCAATCGGGTGATGAAGAAGAAAGATATTTCTCAGCTCATCGACGAGTGTTTCCGTGTCGCTGGCAACAAGGCAACAGTTCTTTTGGCAGATAAGCTCAAAGACGTTGGCTACTACTTCGCGACCGTCTCGGGTATTTCAATTGGTATTCAGGACATGGTGATTCCGGACTCCAAGAAGATTCTTCTTGGTGACGCTGACGCGAAAGTGGCAGAGATTGATAGCCAGTATCGCGAGGGGCTTGTTACCGCCGGTGAGCGGTACAACAAAGTCATCGACATATGGTCTGACGTTGGTGACAAGATCGCTGAGGACATGATGCAGGTTATCTCTACCGCCGAGTTCAAGAACGAGGCTGGAACAGAGACTCGCCGGGGACCATCATTCAACCCGATATTCATTATGGCCGACTCAGGTGCGCGCGGTTCGAGTCAGCAGATTCGTCAGCTGGGCGGTATGCGAGGTCTGATGGCTAAGCCAGATGGATCGATCATCGAGCAACCGATTAAGGCTAACTTGCGAGAGGGGCTCACCGTTCTTCAGTATTTCGTATCGACCCACGGTGCGCGTAAAGGTCTTGCGGACACTGCTCTCAAGACAGCGAACTCCGGTTATCTCACCCGTAAGTTGGTGGATGTAGCCCAGGACAGTATTGTTGCCGAAGTTGATTGCGGAACTGCCGAAGGCCTAGAGATCTCAGCGTTGATCGAGGGTGGAGAGGAGATCGAATCACTCTCTAACCGGATCCTTGGTCGTGTCGCAGCAGAGGACGTTCGCGACCCAATCACGAACGATGTCCTTGTTCAGCGCAACCAACAGATCGATGAAGAGCTCGCTGAAAAGATATCGTCATCCGGTATTGATACGCTTCTCATTCGCTCGGTGCTGACATGCCAAGCAGAGCGCGGAGTATGCGCGCTTTGTTACGGTAGAGATCTTGCCCGAGGTCATTTGGTGAACATCGGCGAGGCAATAGGAGTAATTGCAGCGCAATCAATCGGCGAACCTGGAACGCAGCTTACCATGAGAACGTTCCATATCGGCGGTGCCGCTCTTGGCCGAGCTGAATCGACCTCTCTAGAGGCTCGATACGCAGGCGTTATCCAGCTGGAAGGGGCGCGACTCGCTCGCCGTAGAGACGGATCGAGCGTAGTGATGAGCCGCAAGACTGAGATATTGATTATCGACAAGGCAGATGGTCGAGAGCGCGAACGTCATCCGCTTGTATACGGTGCTCGACTCAAGGTTGAAGAAGGACAAGAAGTGAAGTCCGGAGCTCTGCTGACTGAGTGGGACCCGTTCACTATTCCAATCTTGAGCGATGTCGCTGGGCGAGTTGAGTGGGTGGATGTGTCCGAAGCCACAATGGAGGAGAAGACCGACGAGCGCACTGGATTCGTTGAGCGAGAGATCGTTCAGGCTAAGGATAAAACCAGCGACCTAAGACCCCGAATCGTTGTGCACGGAGATAATGGAGACACTCGAGTATACAACCTACCGGTCGGTGTTCGAGTCGTAGTCGAGCACAACTCCGACATCGACGCGGGAGATATTATTGCCAAGCGCGAGCGCGCAACGACAAAGACAAAAGACATAACGGGTGGTCTTCCTCGAGTGGTGGAGCTGTTTGAAGCTCGTAAGCCTAAGGATCCAGCTGTAGTAAGCGACGTCGATGGTATCGTGGACTTCGGTGAGGATTCTCGAGGAAAGCGAAAGATAGTTGTGACTGCTGACTATGGTGAGCCGCGGGAGTATCTCGTTGCGAAGACCAAGCACATAGCAGTCCAAAAGGGTGATAGGGTTAAGGCGGGCGAAATCCTCACAGATGGCGCCGTGAATCCGCATGACATCCTGCGTATTGAGGGAGTGAAGGCGCTGGCCGGATACTTAGTCAACGAAGTGCAAGAGATTTACCGTCTTCAGGGCGTGCGTATTAACGATAAGCACATTGAAGTGATAGTTCACCAGATGCTGAAACGAGTGAAGATTACGGACTTCGGTGATAGTGCGTTCCTGATTGGTGATAATGTCGAACGGTATCGAGTTCTCGATGAGAATCAGCGAGTAGTTTCTGGTGGTGGTAAGCCGGCAAACTATGAACCTCTCCTTCTTGGTATTACGAAGGCTGCGTTGTCGACAGATTCATTTATCTCGGCAGCAAGCTTTCAAGAGACCACTAAGGTACTTACAGAGGCGGCTGTCTCAGGGAAGGTGGACCACCTTCGCGGCCTCAAAGAGAACGTCATCATGGGACGGCTAATTCCAGCTGGTTCTGGCGTAGAGACCTACGCTGCTCGCCAGGTGAAGGTTAGCGGTGATGAGTCAAAGAAGACGCAGCCCGACTTTAAAATAGGGCCGACATCCCTTGAGAGTCTTGCTGGTCTATTCTAGCCGCTCTGGGTGAATTTGTTGACTCGAGAGGGCCCTGGGGGATGTCGCATCCGCCAGGGCCCTTTTCAGTTTTTACTTCGTTTCAGGGGGCGGGTAGCCCTGTCTGGCGCGGTGGTATCGCCGATGGTATCGCCGGTAGAATCGATTGAGCGGCTCTTATTGTTCCTGAATTCGGCCAAATTGTTGACTGTGACGGGTGTGCATGATATCCCTCCCAGGCAGTCGTCTTGAGCCTGTGAGAGAGTTCCCCATCATAAGTTTTTATGGGTCATAATCAACACAGAAAAAGCCTAAAGGGTATACATTAAGTTGGGTACCAGGTTTAGAAAGGTGCAATGCCGCATCCCGGGCGGTACCACCTTTGTTAGAGAATGATCTGTCAGAAGTGTTCCGAGATTCCGCGCAACCATCGCGAATCTGCGCTTGAGAAGATAGGTTTTGAGTAGCTAATGTTACTTGGAGCAACCAGTTCTCTTGAATGCTTCGGTGTTACTTTCTGCTCCGGGAGCATCTCGAATATAAGTTTTGCGCATAAGGGCGCGGCAAGAGCCTGAGGCTCCCTAGTTCAGGGCAGTTTCAGGAGAGCGTCGCCTTGGTTGCGTTGAAACAGAGGGCCTTTAGAAGGCACTGTGGTAACAAACCTGTCTGCAGAGGGCTTTGCAGGCGGGTCTGAATATGTTAGAGGAGTCGACCTTTCTCCATCAGGGGCATTAAGGTAAGGCGATGTGAGCGCCCTACAAGGGATGCTGCTATTGCAGCACCCAATGTAGGAGCGACGACTTCAGTGGATAGTATCGAACGATAAAGAGGGTAGGGCGGCAATGCCAACAATTAATCAGTTAGTTCGCAGCAGACGGCGTCAGAAGCGCGCAAAGAGCAAGTCTCCGGCGCTAGTGAAGTGCCCGCAAAAACGCGGTGTTTGTACTCGCGTTTACACTCAGACCCCTAAGAAGCCGAACTCTGCGCTTCGTAAAGTCGCTCGTGTGCGGCTAACAACAGGGATGGAGGTAACGAGTTACATTCCTGGCGTAGGGCACAATTTACAGGAGCATTCAGTTGTTCTGATTCGTGGTGGTCGAGTTAAAGACCTTCCCGGAGTTCGGTACCATATCGTGCGCGGTAAACTTGAGGCCCACGGCGTTCAGGATCGTCGCCAGTCACGTTCGAAGTACGGCGCTAAACGTCCTAAATAGTTTTTTGAAGAGAGGAACGTATGTCGCGAAAAAAGCGAGATTTCAAAAGAATTGTACTCCCCGACCCGCGTTATGGTGATGTGGTAATTGGGAAGGCGATAAACGTTATTATGCAGAGCGGGAAAAAGGGTGTTGCCGAGCGAGCGCTTTACACTGCCCTAGACCAAATCGGCGAGAAGGCGGGAGCAGACTCTTGTGAGGTATTCCACAAGGCTCTTGCCAACATAAAGCCAGTCGTTGAAGTGCGTTCTCGTCGTGTAGGTGGTGCTACCTACCAGGTGCCCACGGAGGTTCGAGATGAGCGCGCGCAGTCGCTAGCACTTCGCTGGCTTATTGAGGCAGCAAACAATCGAAGCGAGCGTCACCTCTCGGAGCGTTTGGCGAACGAGCTACTGGACGCAACACAGAACCGTGGTTCTGCTGTGAAGAAGCGCGAAGATACGCACCGTATGGCTGAGGCGAACAAGGCATTCGCCCACTTTAGGTGGTAATGGTTATTGCAGTTGAAATGGGCTAGTTCCATCACTGCTCACGGAGATTATTGAAAGTGGCGAAGAAGGATTTAAGCAAGGTCAGAAACATCGGCATCATGGCGCACATTGATGCTGGAAAGACGACCACATCAGAGCGCATTCTGTTCTACACCGGAATCAACTACAAGATCGGTGAAGTACACGAAGGTGCGGCGACCATGGACTACATGGAGCTTGAGCAAGAACGTGGTATCACGATCACTTCTGCCGCGACTACTTGCTTCTGGAAAGGTGCTCACGAGGACCGTCCTGAGCACCAAATCAATATTATTGACACCCCGGGCCACGTCGATTTTACCATTGAAGTTGAGCGTAGCCTTCGTGTACTCGATGGCGCTGTTGCTGTGTTCGATGCTGTGAGTGGTGTTGAACCGCAGTCCGAGACGGTTTGGCGTCAGGCAAACAAGTTCAAGGTTCCCCGATTTTGTTTCATCAACAAGATGGATAGAACAGGTGCGAACTTCCACGGTTGCATCAAGTCAATCGGAGAAAAACTCGCAGCTAGAGGCGTTCCCATTCAGCTTCCAATCGGAGCGGAGGGTGACTACCTTGGATGTATCGACCTCGTAACAATGAAGGCCATTCTCTACAAGGATGAGACGAAGGGCGCTAAATTTGAGACCACAGAAATTCCTGCAGATATGCTCGACGAGGCCAAAAAGGCCCGTGATTATCTGCTAGAGTCCGTAGCCGAAGTAGACGAAACCCTTACCGAAAAGTACCTTACTGGTGCAGAGATAACGGAAGTAGAGTTGAAGGCGGGTATTCGGAAGGGTACCCTTGAAATGGCATTCTTCCCAGTATTGTGCGGAAGCGCATTTAAGAACAAAGGAGTTCAACCGCTGTTGGACGCGGTTCTTGACTACCTACCGTCTCCACTTGATGTTCCTCCAATCTACGGGATTAATCCTGATAAGCCGAAGGATGAGCCCATTACGCGTGCGACGGATCCTGATGCTCCGATGTCTGCACTGGCGTTCAAGATTGTTACAGACCCGTTTGTAGGGGTTCTCACGTTCTTCCGAGTGTATTCAGGTACAGTTACCGCTGGCAGCCATATCCTTAATTCTACGCGCGACAAGAAAGAGCGCATAGGACGAGTCCTACGTATACACGCAGACAAGCGCGAGGAAGTGAAAGAGGTTAGCGCCGGAGACATTGGTGCAGCAGTAGGACTAAAAGAGACCATCACCGGTGACACTTTATGTGATGCCAATGCGCCCATTGTGCTGGAAAGCATTTATGCGCCACTTCCAGTTATCAGCGTTGCGATCGAGCCAAAGACGCGCCCCGACGAAGAGAAAATGGGCCTCTCGTTGATGAAGCTTGCGAAGGAAGATCCGTCCCTCAAGGTTAGCGTGGATAAGGAATCAGGCCAAAC
>JAYVGZ010000014.1:0-4011 GCA_043771805.1 Pseudomonadota bacterium | reverse complement strand
AATCTGAATTCAAATGGAAAAATCGAAAACCCTCACATTAAATCAATCAATACAGATATTTGCCAACTTCAGAACGAAGTACTACCGGACAGTAGTGATAATCGTCTACCTGTTTTTTAAACGTGGTGCTTTTACCCAGACTTATCTCTGCGCGTTAGCAGTCACTTTTGGTGCAGAGTAGTCGTCGTCTGATGCTTCGTCCTTGCTGCTGATATCCTCTGCGCCCGTATCCGACAGTACGTCCAGTGCGCGCTGTTTCCATACCGCATCAGTCGTGTGTACGGATAAGAGTACGCCGCCCGAGTTGATTCGTCCCTCGTATCTCTTAGCTTCGTATTCCGGAATGCCAAGGCCCACAAGCGCACCCGTTAAGCCTCCAATCGCTCCACCGATTCCGACACCAGCTAAGGTTGCCATTATCGGGCCGGCCGCGATCAGTGGGCCCCACACCGGGAATCGCTAAACTTCCGATGCCTGCGAGCCAGCCGAGCACGCCACCAAGCGTGGCACCGGATACACCGCCAGTTGTTGCACCTTCAGGCACCTTCGTAGCATTCTGATGTGCAAATTTTTGGGTTCCTTCAGGCGAAGAGAACAAAACCGAAATGTCTGATACGTTAAAACCTTCGCGCTTTAGGGTTTCCACGGCATTCTCAGAGGCAATCCGCGACGAATAGATGCCAAACACAGCGACATTTTTCATTTTAATTTCTCCTAATTGATGTTCAAGCCCTCTTCAGCCACACGAGCTGTCGCGGGACGAGGTGGCTTGCGAAAAGATTTTCTCTTTTCACCTCAGGAGACGACCCCAACATCATCCTCATTATCAAGTAAGATGTCGTGGTCGTTTCCTACACTGCTTATGTCAGCTGCAGTTCGATACAACTATGACACGGATCACTCCGCAAAATTGTTGGCAGGACTTCGACTTTGGAGGGATGCTGAGATTGCAATTTATGGGCGCACATGGCGCGCTCGTTAGAAAAGTGTTCATCGAATGAAGCCGTTAGCGTCAATGTTCGAAGTGACGGCGGTGGGGACTGTCCGCAGATTGCCGAGAGACTTGGTCGATAGACTGGTGGCAACTCGGGTACGTTCACGTTTATGGGCACGAGCACGATGAATTGCGTGAGTTATCCCGAAAACTGTGATTCAGGGTCTCTCATCGCGGATTGATACGCACTAATTCCATCGATGGACCAGTTTATTTTTTCCGAACTTTTATCACAGGTTCATCGACTGGAGCGTCAATCGGATTCTCGATCGGATCGTCCTCGGGCGCAGGAGCTCCAAGCCTTTCTGATACTAATTCGACAGCTTTACTGAACGATTGTGTTGCAACTGTTCCATCGTTGGATTTACCGCCCGAACTATCCCACAGTTTCGTAAAATCATCATCGAGTTGTGCACTATCAAAAGCCTTGCGACGTATTCCGAACACTTCATCGCGTGTCAGCAGCCCGCTTTTCCTCAACTCTCGTAATGCCTGATTGGTTGAGTACTCCGCTGAAGAGTAGCTACGTCCAGGAACAGGCTCACTCATATTGATCTTAAACGCGAGTGAGAACTCGGTTTGAGCATCCAACCCTTTCTGTGCCAAAAGTTGTTGAGCTACGCCAGCGCTGTAGAGCTGTTCTTCATTAACCTTGCCACCAGCGGGGGTTTTTCCGTTGAGATCCGTAAAAGTTTTCGCAAAGGTTGGGGTAGGGGCTTCCGAGTCTTCAGTGCTTACCGTTGGGGGTTTTGGTGAGGTTTGGGGCGTGACTTTTTCGATGTCGAGTCGCTCTGATATCAATTGAACCGCTTTAGTGAACGATTGCTCAGCGACAGTTCCATCCTTCTCGGCCCCTCCTGAACTATCCCAAAGCCGTCTCGCATTAGTATCAAGTTGAGCCGCTTCAAATGATTTGCGGCGAATTGCGAGCACTTCGTCGCGGGAAAGAAACCCTCCCTTCCGGAGCTCTCGAAGAGCTTGGTTCGTTGAGTACTCAGCTGAGGGAGCACGACGACCAGGGATCGACTCACTCATATTAATTTTAAAGGCAAGAGAGAACTCCGTGTACGTATCTAATCCCTTCTGTTTCAGAAGTTCCTGCGCCACGCTCGCGCCGTAAAGCTGCTCCTCATTAACCTTGCTGGTGCCGCGAGTTTTGCCGATAATGTCGTTGAACGTTTCAGTGAAGGTTTGAACAGGCGCGGCGGCACTGTCGGTAGAAGTCGTCGTCGCACGAGAAAGTGGGTTTTGAGGAGTAGTTCCCGGCGTAACAGAATTTGTTTTCATCTCTGACATCGTGTCCGACAACGTCCGCGGTGGTCCCTTTACCGCGGCAGGTTATTCCCGTCCTAGTGCACACTGCCTTCAAAGCAACGGCTATGCCAAGTGACTCAGCTGAGTAATCGGCAACGATCCAATAAGTTACCTTGCTGACGGGGGCGAAAATCAACTAAAACAGGAAGTGCTTTCGTGAACCGTTGTGTCTTCTGCCGCCAACAGGAATAAAATTCCTAGTAAACCTTGCTGCTGCGGCCCTGAGCTTTGAAGGCCCTTGTTTTAGGCAAATTAGCGGTATGTCGTCTTCAGTCTTCCAAGTCGCTTCTCGCATGGCCATTGAGCCGTGGTCGTCGGTAAACGACAAGCTTGGTGCATTGGCAGCGCTAGAGAGCTTGGGTACCGAAGAGGCTATGGACGTTCTGCTGCAGGTCATGTCACTAACTGGCCTGTATGTTTCGGAAAAGGATGGTGATAATCCTAAATTTCCAATCCACGGGGAAGTAGCTGGCGCCGCGGCGCGTGCTTTAGGGCGAATCGAGAAATCGAGCGGTATTGAAGTACTCAAGCGGGTCATGCTCTCGCCAGAGCAACCGCAAGGGCTCCGTGAGTGCGCAGCGTTCGGTCTAGGCGGCTTGACCTCCAAACAGGCGTTCGATGTCTTTAGCCAAGCGCTTATTCTTGAGGATGATGTTGTCTATCGAAGGCTCCTTCTCTCAATTAGTGAGTCTTACGTCCGTTTTGACAATGAACACGCGCCTCATGCGGGACAGCTCCTCGTCCGGCTATTTGACCGCACCGCTAGTTCTCTTCAAGTAGGTGTCGTCGACCCAAATGATGAGCTTGTCTATGAGATTGTTGCAAAGCACCTGCCAATGCGCGGGGAGGGAGAAATCATTGCTTTAGCAGTCGCCCCTCCCCGGGTAGCAGAGGGATATGCCGCGACGAGAGTCCTTCTGCTTCGCAGAAGTGAGGATGCTCGCCGTGCGCTTTCAGTGGTTCTCACGCAGTCAGGGCACCTTGCCGAGGTATACAGACAGATCGGTGCAAAATTAAAGGGCAGCAGCGACCAGGAAGTGCTTTCAAATGCTCGGAAGGCTTTGGACAACTACCCTCGGTGGAGAGCGGTTTTAGGGAGAGCCGTTTCAGGAGAAGGTGAGAAGCGGGCGGCTCAAGTTGAGGCGGCAGAGTTAGTGTTAAAGGGGAAATGAAGGGGGTAGAAACTGGTTTTCCCCGCATTTTCTATCAGATAGGGCGATCATCTTGGCCTTCATGAGCATAAAGAAGCGAATGAAGCGCTAAGGATAACTTCAATTGAAATTTCGAGGAACGCTATAACGGTCTATAGATCTGTTTTGACGCGCTTCTCGCGCGTCGACAGCCAATAACGAAAATCAGTTTTTGTATCATTATTTTCCTGATTGACTATAGGCCGTGAACTCATGCCCAGAGAGAAGGCAGTATTGAGCGGCTGCGGGAGCAAGAGGAGTGAAAACGTGAATTTGTGGTAGCCGACCCCATTCGCATCAGTTAGGCGTCAAATTCTGTGTCGATAGGGTCGCACTCCATGAGATCATCGAGCGCCTCCGAAGTATCGAGGTACTTCGGAATCCTAGGCGGCGGACGGAAGTCAGCCGAACGCTCAGCCGAACGGTACTCGTCAAAGGTGGTGAGGACTTCGTCTCGTAGTACCCCGTAGGTTGGCTGGAAACGGTCTTCCCAGGCACGCTCTAGGTCATCAC
>JAYVGZ010000013.1:0-2677 GCA_043771805.1 Pseudomonadota bacterium | reverse complement strand
ACCTCGGCGGTACCCTTCCATTCACCAAAAAGGCGCTGTGCTATCGCAACAACTTCTTCCCCCTTTACGCGCCCAGCGACGGAAAGGATCGCCCTATCTGGTCGAAAGAAACGTCGGTGCAACGTCTCTACTGTGGCTCGCGTTGTATTCGTGAGGCCTTCAGCATTACCTAACGATGACCGGTTGTAGGGGGTCGGATAGTACCGAGCGTTCAACTCCACCCCAGCTCGCCGCGCCGGGTTATCCTTAAGTGCCGCAATATCTTGTAGGAGAACGCTCTGGATGTTTGGGATCTCCTCCTCTGGGAGTCGGGGCTCGATCGCCATGAAAGAAACCAGGCGCAGGGCTTCCTCTAACTTATCAGCGACCAAACTTCCGCCGAATGCGAACTTATCAAGCCCAGTACCTTCCCCGTGGCGTACCCCGAGGTCATCAAAGGCCTCTGAGAGTTCGCGTGACGAGTACGGTCCGGCGCCTCGACAGAGCAGCTCTGAGAGTATGACACTCGCACCGACCGTCGATCCATCATCAGCGATTAATCCTCCGGGTATGAGCAGATCGTATGAGGCAGACTCAACATGGTCCATCTCTTCTACAATGACGGTCAGTCCGTTACTCAATTTTGTGGTCGTAATCATTAAAGGAACTCCGAGGATAAAATGGCAAATTACTCTTGTATAAGATCTGTGAGGCTAACACGCCGAGGATCTTTTTCTTGAGAGAAGCACTGGTACATGCGGCTCATCTCCAAGCCCAGGATCATAGATGACCGTTTTTTGAACACCGCATACTGAACTTCTGCCACGGTGATGGACTCTGGGCTTCTCATCAAAAGAAGCGGCATATCGCGGCCATCGCCCCGCATTATAATCCCAGCCTGTTCTAAAGCATCGAGGCTTGGTTTCAACACAACCGAGCTACACCCCAACCGTTCAGCAACCTCAATTTCATTCGGGATCTTCTGCCCAGACTTGAAAGCTCTCACGATCAACACCATCGTTTGCATCGAGAGCACCATAGCGGCATCGCCGACAGTCATCAGCGACCGACTCCACAGCTTACCCGTACGAGGTAAATGCTGCGCCTGATACGAGAGCTCAGCGCCGAAAAGAACAATCGTCCAAGAGATATAAAGCCAGAAAAGGAACACCGGAATAAGAGCCATGGAGCCGTACACCGTATTGTACGAAGCGAACTGAATAATGTAGGTGGCGAACCAGAACTTAGCCGTACCAAACATGAGTGAGGCACACCCTGCGCCGAAGCTCGCTGGGCCAATCTTCACCGGGGCTTTTGGAACCAGGTAGTACAGAGCAACAAAGGCCATGAAATCGATCAGGAACGGTAGAAGGTCTTGATACAGAACATTCAGCGGACCGATCTCGGCTACAAGTGGAGCCACCTTCGTACTGGTGTAGTATCCAGACACTGCAAAAAAAGGCACGAGAATTAGGATTGCACAGAAGATTGCAGTCCTATCGGTAAGTGATCGAGTCTTGTACACCTGCCAGACCTGGTTCAACGCGTACTCAATCGAATTCAGCAGGAGTAGTGACGTAATCACAAGAGTTGAGATTACCACAATGTTGAGCGCCCGAATGTTCTCGCTGAACTCCTGGAGATAGGGAAGGAGATCGTGCACAACTGCGCTTGATGGAACGAACTGCTGAAAAAGAAACCGCTGAACCTCAGCCGTATGTTCAGAGGTTTGAACGAACGCCCCTAGAATTCCGAAACATAGAGCTGTGAGGGGCACCAGCGACAAAAGAGAAGAGTAGGCCAATGATGCGGCCTTCGAGAAGCCGTTATCCCAGTAGAAGCGGTCAGCGGACGAAAGCACCACCCGTACAAGCCATTTTGACTCATCGACGATGATGGAGCCTACCGAGCGGCGTGGAGAGCTTTCGTCGCTCTTTGTAATTTCCAGCACGGGTTGTGTCATTTCAGCGTCAATCATTACACGGCATCATGAGGGGTAGCACGAGAAAGCTCAAGTCCCCCAAAGTATCGTAGACTTTGGATTACCTGAGCAACATTTACCTTTGAACACCCCCCTCACTTTCTGGTATCCCTACGGTATGCCGCTTACCTGCCACCACTGTAAGAAAGAAGTCATCCCCCCCCTCACTGCCGGCCCGATCCGCATCGCGATGCGGGAATTGTGCCCTCACTGCAGCAGTGATGCTCACGTTTGTCTCAACTGTACCCTCTACGACCCCGGCTCATACCACGAATGCCGAGAATCACAGGCGGAGTACGTAGCCAAAAAAGATCGAAACAACCTGTGCGAATACTTCAAACCCTCGACTGGCGCGGCTGACTCAGTAGACGATGATCGAGCAAAAAACCTTTCAGCCCTCGATGACCTCTTTAAGAAATAAGTAGCTTTCCGCGAGGGAAACCGCCCTCTATCGGCTACGCCTCAACTCGCTCCTCCTTTGTTCCTACCTCGCCAATTAAAAATGATCCTTTACTAGGACAAGGTATTGAATCGGCTGAAAATTGTGTTGGCTGTAGTGGATTGTTGAGTGTGGTAACTGCTTGGAGTTGCAGTTTTTTGGCTTGGAACTACGTCATCTGGTAAGCGTTCAGGGGGTGGAGTTAAAGTCCGAGTAGCGTCCAGCCCCTCAGGGGCGGATTTGCGGATGCAAATCCGGGGTGAAAACAACTAGCCGTT
>JAYVGZ010000012.1:0-3216 GCA_043771805.1 Pseudomonadota bacterium | reverse complement strand
AACGGCTAGTTGTTTTCACCCCGGATTTGCATCCGCAAATCCGCCCCTGAGGGGCTGGACGCTACTCGGACTTTAACTCCACCCCCTGAACGCTTACGTGAACTGCTTACCCAAAGTTAGGAGAGCTGCTTTCTAGCTAGCGCTTCCGAGGGGGCAGTGCTTAGTTATAGGGCCTATTAGGTAACGCTGCACCAATGTAGGCGATGGTAAGAGAAGTATTGCCGAAGCTTTCGGAAGAAGTGTGCGGCTGAATAAAGAGGTCTTTAATAATGATCAAAAGCGAGTTTTTGCCGGTACGTTTCTTTTTTGCATCAATCACAATGTGCATGTACGCCGGTATCGTCGGGTGTGGAGGCGGCGGAGGGGGAGGGGAAACCGGCTCGGCTGATCCCTGCTCAACTCTGAAGGTAGCTGGTGGGGAGTCGTGTTCGACTCCACCGAAATCAATAGCCGTCGTAGCCACTGACTCTGGCTACTGCACAGGCACCTTCATTACCACACAACATGTGCTTACGGCAGCTCACTGCTTCGCGGCTCGTAGTGAGCGCGTAGTTGTCGGGGCGAAGGGCTTTGCATCTGATGCTTCAAGGGTCTCAATTCATCCAGGCTATGATGGTAATATAAGCTCACCGTTTGATGTTGCCGTTGTCACGCTCGAATCCGTAGCTCAACTTACTCCGGTGCCACTGAAGCTTTCACAGAATGTTCGAGAGGGAGATTCGGTAGTGGTCTACGGGTACGGTGTAGACCAAGCCGGCGAAGATATCGTGCAGCGGGTGCAGTCGGGTGGTGTTCCTCTCAAGGCTACTCCGCTTGACATCGTCGGAGTAAGTGCTGGCACCGTGCAATCCCAAAGCGATGGTTCGGGAGACACCTGCCAAGGTGACTCTGGAGGACCCCTTCTCTTGACGGGCGCAAACGGACAGCCCGGCATTATTGCGCTTGTAAGGGCGGGTCCTCCGGGGTGCTTATCGGATTCTGGATTTCCGAGTGAGAACACGAATGTGCAATCGAAACTAGTGGTGGATTTCATCCTGGGCATCGCAACGAATGCTCAAGTAAACTAAAGCGAGATTCCGTGTAAACTATGCGGAGCGGCGTTTTTGTAGGGCTGGTGGTCTTACGCTAGCTTCCCTATAGTTCGCGGTTGAAAACGAAGCTTTTGTTATAAGGAACTTTGTATGATTAAAAATTCTTTCTATCATGGTATAAGTGCTCTTTCCGTTGCGGTTCTTTCAGCAGTAGCAATGTCGGTTTCTGCCAACGCTGCGACCTACAAGATTGATTCCGACCACAGTGAGGTAGGCTTCAAGATCCGTCACCTTGCAATCTCAAATGTAACGGGGAAATTTGCCGATTTCTCTGGGACCTTTACCTTCGATCCAGCCAACGTAAAATCATCGAAGGTCGACGCAGAGATCGCGATCAAGAGTGTCAATACGAGTCAGCAGAAGAGAGATGACCACCTACGCGGGGACGACTTCTTTGCTGCCGAGAAATATCCACAGATGAAGTTTGTTTCTAAGGGCGTCGAGCCTTCTGGAAAGGATCAGTTCAAGCTTTCTGGGGACCTCACGATCCGTGGGGTCACGAAGCCCGTTACCCTTAACGTTTCGTACTCAGGGTCAGCCAAAGATCCTTGGGGCAACGAGAAGGCAGCGTTCTCTGCTGTCACTACCATCAGTCGAAAAGAGTTCGGATTAACGTGGAACAAGGCGCTTGAGACTGGCGGTATGGTTGTGGGGGACGAGGTTACTATCAATCTTGAGATTGAAGGTACTAAGCAAGCGTAGATCGTTTGACCGCTCGGGCTTACTAGATGCGTGCACAGGCTTCTCGCTTTTGTTGTGCTTTGCCTGAGCGGTTTCCTATTTGTTTCTTATCTCAATTGCGGAGCAATTTTTTACTTTACTCGAGTGAGTCTTTACTCGCCGAGTTGTTGTGATAATCCACTGCGATCTATGCTCGAGATCGATCCGCAAAAAGCCACTGCGAAACTCAGAGAATATGCGGCAAGCCTACTATACGGGAGGGCGTTCTACGGTTGCGGGAGTGAGAAAAGGTGACCGCCAGGAAAATTCCCGCTGCGGACTAACACTATCGGTACCGCTCTCCCAGCAGGTAGCCGTGAAAATGTCATGGTCCAAAGGTCTTGTGACAAGTGTAGGGGGAGATTTCACGATGCTTGGAGCTATGTTGCAGTATCGCTGGTACGACGATTGAGCATCGTGTCTCTTACCTCAGGATGCCGTTCGCTCGATCGAGAGCTGCTTCACCGGTATCATGGTTAACAATAGAGGAAAATTCTCCCTCCAGGTTGCGTCGGAAAAATGGCCCCACCTGGACTTGAACCAGGGACCTACCGGTTATGAGCCGGCCGCTCTAACCAACTGAGCTATAGGGCCAAAAGAGAGGAATGCCGGTGATACCGCGAAAATCCATAAAGATAAAGCCCCGCCTTCTTCCCCACCTAAGGGATGAATACCAGAAACGTTACGGATTTTTCCCCGCTAGAATTGAAAGTTCGGCGTTTCCGCCGTACTATCCCTTGAAGTTGGGTGTCCGTACCCAATAAGAACCAAGAGGCACATGGCAGATAATTCAACCCTTCCCACACTCAACCAGATTATTGAGCTCAGTAAGATCGATGTACTGATAGCGGGGTTAGAGGCGCAGCGTAAGAAGATCGAGTCTGATGTTGCTGGCCGTCGGCAGGCGATTGTTGGCTACGAGGATATGCGAGCAGCTCGGGGTAAGCTGCTCGAATCGAAGAAGGCCCTGGTTGGCCGTGAAGAGGCCGCGGTAAAGCACGAGCGAGAGCGCATTAACGAGCGTCGTCGCTCGCTTGCTGCGATGAATGATTACAAAGTACAGCAGGCGGCAGAGCGCGAGATTGAATTTGTGTCTAAACAGATTGGTCAGCGAGAAGAGGTTCTTCTTGGTGTGATGCGTGAGGTCGAGGTGCTTGAGCGAGACATCGGTAACGCCACTGCAGCAATTGCAAATTTGAGTGCGGAGTTGGGGGCATTTGAGGCTGACTCTGCTGGGGTGTTAAGCTCGATTGGCGAGCGGCTGAGCCAATACAATCAACAGCGTTCAGAGATCATTGGGTCGGCCGGGCCTAACAATGCAGTCATCGTCTCGTATAACAGAGTTCGTACCCGATACCCTTTAGACCCAGTTGCACCCCTACTTAACCGCGATAGTTGCGGGGGA
>JAYVGZ010000011.1:0-12543 GCA_043771805.1 Pseudomonadota bacterium | reverse complement strand
AAAAGACATCGCTGATCTCTCGTTTGTGGCTGTGGATAGGGCACTGAACCAACCCGCTCGACTCCGCGTTCAGATTGTTCATGATGATGAGAAAGCTCGGAGACTCGAGAGGAAATTTCGAGACTATTTCGGGTTGCCTCGTTAGCTCGCGCCAAGGGCCGCTCCGTCGTCTACGCCAACCATTACAATGTAACTACTTTGCAGCTAGTAAAAAATACAGTTCTTCCCCCATCAGGTATGGAGCATACTGCGGGGGTACGATCTCTGAAATTACTTTGTAACAGACTGTACTGCAGCATTCCATGCTTAATGCGAGATACTCTCTTTAGATCGTGGCCTCCTCCTGGTGAGTGACGGTCAAGTTCGTTGGGAATCGCCGTCATTGGAATGGAGTAAGCTTATGCAAACAAATGCAAAGAGTGATCAAAAACTGTGGCAAGAGTTAAAGCAGATCGTTGACCGCGAATTGTCGCGCCGCGGCGAGTCGCATTTTGCTAACATTTCCGTTCTTGCAAAAGTCGTCACGATTCTGATTCTTATCGTCGGCTGCTATCTTGCGATCTGGCGATTACCGCCCTCAGGTTTTTGGTTGAGCCTATGGGGCATACTGGGCATCGCCTCCTTCTTTCTCATAGTAAATTGTGCACACGATGCCTCTCACGGCCGATTAACTCGCTTCTCAGCCTTCAATTCGGCTCTTCTCCTTATTTCATTTGGTCTCCTTGGTATCGACGGTCAGCTGTGGTCGCTTAGGCACCTTTCAGCGCATCACCCTCACACCAATATAGTTGACCAGGACCCAGATTCAGTTGCGAATCCGTTCTTGCGGCTCTCCCCCCACCACCCGTGGCATCAGTGGTTTCGCTTTCAGCACCTCTACGCACCACTCCTGTACGCCTTAGCGTTTTTGCACACGGCCTTCTTCCAAGACTTTGAGCATCTGATCTCTAAACCCCTTCCGTATCTCCAGCGGATCCGCTCGCAGAGAGCGGCGGCACTTCGGATGGCTAGTGTAAAGATTGGATACCTATCCGTGTTCGTTCTTGGTCCTTGGCTCTTGACTGATATCCCTCTGGTCTGGCTCGTAGCCGGGCTTCTCACTCAACAGGTCGCCGCATCTCTCGTGTTCGTCTTTACCATCTGCCTTAATCACTATGTCATGGAGACAACTTTCTACCCGAAAAATGCCATAAACATAGAGGGGCATCACCTGCGTCACCAACTTCTAGCATCTGCAGATTGGTACCCTACAAGTAGGTTCTGGTGTGCCTTGATGGGTGGGGCAAATGCCCATACGGCACACCATCTTTTCCCCGGCCTAAGCCATCGACACTACCACTGGGTTTCGCAAATTATTAGGGAGTTTTGCGTTCAACATGCCCTCCCCTACAACTCATTCTCGTTTGCAGAAGGTCTCAGTTCTCATTTTTGTTTCCTGAGAACATTAGGAAGATCAAATCACTCCGAGATGAAATCATGAATTCGGCTACACTCAGCAATGACCTAGTGCGCAAAGTACGAACGAAGGCGCAGTTGCTGACAGAGTTCCCACACGCCACCACTCCGTACTGGCTCTTTGTTATCGGCGTTGTTGTCGTAGTCGTAGCGGGCTACGGGATAATTCTTCAATGCTCGGGAAGCACGCTGACCGTGGTAGCGGCACTCACAACAACATTCTCTGCCACATCAATCCTCGCCATCTCTGTTGGTCATCAGGGTTTTCACGGCGCGCTCCTGCGCTCTCCCATCGTAAATAAATATCTCGGCGTTCTCGCCTTTATTCCACTCGGCGTTGACGGGAGTCTTTGGCGAAGAAGGCATGTGATGGACCACCACCCCAAACCGAATTCAAAGGGCCACGATCTTGACCTAGACAATCCGTCGCTCCTTCGACTCGCTCCCTACACGCAGCGCCGGTGGTACCACAGGTTTCAGCACCTCTACGCGCCGTTTATATACTCTAGCGGAGTGGTACTTACGGTGTGCATCGATGATTTCAGGGCCCTTATCCCCGAGGTGAGGCGCAGCGGACGCTCGATTCTAGGAGGATTCATTCTCCGAAAGCTCATCTTCATTCTAATCTGGATAATGATACCTCTCGCTTTGAACCCACACTTGACCCCCGGTCAGCTCGTCGCGTGCCTCTGCCTCGCGACAGTTCCCACAGCTTGGATATTTCTTCCGATCGCAGCAGCACACCTCAACGAAGAGACCCACTTCTTTGCCCAGGATACCAACATGGAGTTCTCTACTCTTCAAGGAGAGACCACCGTAGACTTCTGCGCGCAGAGTCGCATCATGACCATGATTTACGGAGGTCTGAACTGCCACCTTGCGCATCACCTCTGGCCCCGAGTGGCGGGGTGCCATTATCCACTCCTTTACACAATCGCGCGTGACGAACTGAAGGGCTCTTTCAGGGCACCTAATTTAACGCTTTTTCAGCTTTTGAAGTCTCACTTTAAACTACTGCAAAAACTTGGCTTACCGGCTTCGTGATGAAACGTATCCGAGGTATCCGTTTACGAGCTCGTTCTTGTTCGCACATCAAAGGGTTGTGACGACAGAAGGCTACCGTCAGACGGAGCTTTCGTAGGCAACGAGCGAGGTAACAAAATCGAATATTCTGCAGTCACGATAAGTTAGCTATGATAATAAGCAGCACTTTTGACCAATGCGCCATTTCCTTCGCACTATTTCCTCAACTCCCAATCTTGGTTCGCCGATAAATCTGCGGATAGACGGGATGTAACGAGATGTATTTGTACAAATCAGAAACTGACTCTTCCGGCGGCCTTCCGAGCGCCTCTTCGATTTCTGAGGGGGTCTCGATACAACTCGTTCCGGCACCTTTCCTTAAGCGATTCTTCGCATACTGTGTTGACCTTGGAATTCTCGGTGCAATCTCGTATGCCCTCGTAATCGTAGGCGCCATCGTCGGTGCAATAGTTTGGGCGAGCCTCGCTACGGTTCTACCCCCCGAGAGCGCAGCCATTGTAGGGATTGCAATTCTCGTTTTTCTTCTACTCTGTCTTCTCACACTTGCGGAAGCATTCTTCATCTATCAGGAATCAAAAACCGGGACTACCCCGGGAAAACGTATCTTCGGACTCCGAGTTGTCTCCCTCGATGGAACAACACTTACTCGCGGGCAGTGCACTATGCGAGCCTTCGCCCGGTGGGTTGACTGTTACATGGTTCTGCCTGGCCTCGTCGCAATAACCGCGACTAGCCGTAAGCAGCGCCTTGGAGACCTCATGGCCGGCACCATGGTTGTACATTCGGCTCGGCTCGAGAATGCTCAATACAATCTGTACCTCGACGGCGCGCGGTACAATCATCTGAAGAATGTTTTGGTGCCACAGCCCTTCCCCTTACCTGCATGTAAGGAGCTCCTAGGAGCGGTGTTTCGACCTCTTACACTGCCCGGAGGTAGCATTTCGGTAGCGACACGCGAAACCCTGATTGATAAGTTCAGGCCATTCTTGGATTCAGCCGGAACTATAACGGTTGATTCAAACGAGTTGCTACGATTCATCGCAGAAGAAGCTTTTCAATGTGTACACAGCAAAGGGGAGAAATAGTGTATGGTTAACGATCCTTTCGGTTCGCCTCAATCATCGAGTGCCCTCGGGCCATCAGACCAAGGAGGCTACGTACCTGCTGGTTTCTGGATTAGATTCGTCGCTGCGGTTATCGATGGTGTGGTAATTACCTTACTCTCGTACATCCTTCAATTGCCCCTCCTTTTTGTCATTTTAAGCGGCAAATTTGGCGAAAATGTCATCTTAACTGCGCAGGTGGTGAACGCTCTTCTTGGGATAGTCGTAGCGGTGCTCTATCTTCGAACCTACGTTTCTAAGGGTGCGACACCTGGAAAGATGATCTTTGGTATTAAAGTACTCAACGCTCAGACTGGAATGCACATGACGTTTGGGAAAACACTTCTGCGGGAGTGGATTGGAAAATTCCTCAGTTTTCTACTACTTGGGACAGGGTTCCTACTGGCTGCCTTTCGATCGGACAAGCGCGCGTTACATGACCTTGTTGCGGGCACGATCGTGGTACGAAAAATTAAATAGTCAACGGAGCCCTAGTACCAGTGAAGTCACATCTACATACTTCGCTAGGGCTTCTGTCAAAACAGCTAGCACACGAAGAGGATCTTTTGCGGCTTGCGCTTTCAAAGAGCGGCGGGAGCCCCGACTCATTCGCGCCGATATGGTCAAGTATCAGGGGTTTCGAGCGCATGGTGGCGCTGCTGTACCGGCTTCGGTCGGTCACCCCGACAGGTGACCCCAAACGAATCTATCATGAGGATGCGGTCGCTGATATTTCACACTCCCTACTCCAGAATCCATCAACTATCCGGCGTGCTCAGGGGCGAACATCATTTACAACCGAATACAGAAAGATCTGGCGAGAAGAACTCTCGCTCTTCATCTACTGCCTTACGTTATTTACAGCCTCGCTACTAGTCGGGTGGGTGTTTACGGTTCATAAACCGGAATACGTGATTGTTCTTATTCCGCAACACTTGAACGAGATGATTCTCGATAATGAGCAGTGGTTCTCGCGGCTTCGAGAAGCACCCCTTCTTTACGGCTTTCAAATCGCTGCCAACAACATCAAAGTTTGTCTGTACTCGTTCTCGCTCGGCATTTTGTTGGGGCTCGGCGGAATTGGGGTCATGTCCTTTAACGGAATCTTTATAGGTGCATTAGTTGGCTACGCCTCCGTCAACGGTTTCGCTGATCCACTCCTTCATTTTATGCTGGCTCACGGCCCCTTAGAACTGACCGTGATAGTCGCCTCGGCATTTGCAAGCCTTCAATACGGAAGAGCTTTCTACATGCGACCGTTGTCCCAGTTCCCGAACAACATACGGTACGGAGCGAAGCGGGCGTTTACTGTCATCCTTGGCGTGACGCCCTGGCTCATCCTCGCTGCAACGATTGAAAGTTTCGTGAGCCCTTTTCAGTATCTATCCCCACAGGCAAAACTTATTTTAGGATTAACCGTTGCCGTCTTGTTCTGGCTCTGGACTTTTTGGCCAGTTCAGGAAGAAACCCTCACTGCGAACGGAAACCGAGGTGCTTAGCAGCGCGTCTATTTGCTTCTTCAATCTGCGCCCCAAGAACCTGCGGAAGTAATGCGCCTGAGGGAGACGGTTCAGTTCGTCGTTTGTTAATTGCAGCTGCAATTTCGTGCACCAACCCTCCATCCAAGGGGGCCGAGCCCACTAGAGCTGCACTCATCTGCAAGTTATTCACGCTTCCAATAGTGGATCGATAGGTCTTAAAGCGAAAAATATCCTCCGGAAAAATTTCATCGACAGATTCCACTATTCGCAAACGGTGCCGCCTCACTCCGCCCCGAAGCAGATTTACCAATCTCAAAACCATATCTTCTCGGCCCAACGCCCTAAGCTCTTTGGCAACACTGTTCCGTTCCTCAGGATAGTAAAGGCTCCGTTCGCTAAACCACGGGATGATGCGCTGAATTTCGGCAACTGCAGGGCTATCATCAAAGTGAGCACGAAGGGCAATGAGCGGAAACAATGGGTTTATCGTGAGACACCACTTAGCGAGTTGTTGCTGAGCAAAAGCGAGAACCGTACTGACAACGAACTCGGGCTGCAAACGCTCTCCGCAGTCGGCACTCACACGCTCTCTTGAGAGTGATTCATGTGCCGTAAGCTGTAACGAAACCGGTGAGCCCGCCATGACCTGCCGAGCGAGTATCCTTCGGGCAACCTCATACACATCTCGAATATTATTTACCAAGAATTGATTACTCCGAATCAATCGGACACGCTCACTGCCGCCACCCTCCTCAAGGTCGGACAGTGTTGCTATCTGGCTTACCGAGGCGGTATCCAAAGGAAAAGTATTGTGGGTTACTGCCGGCTGGGCCGAACAATTGTTCAGTGTTCCGTTCACTCCTATGGTGGCCGAAAGGCCGATAGAGATCGTATCCTCAAACGGCACAAAGTACTGGCGCGGCCCTCCAACCATTGGAAGAGCAATTTTTACACCGATGCCACCATCTGGTTGCTGGGTTGTTTTGAACAGATCCTCTGGCCTAAGCGCAACACCGCCATCTAAACTACAGAACTCCTCATCACGCCAATCTGCTACGACCCCTTTCAAATGGGCCGGGATTGATTCTCTCGATCGCTTCCTTTGATACTTCTCAATCTTCTCGCCTACATCAGCAGCTGAAACACTACTAGCATCTGAGCGTTGCAACAAAACTGGGGCTTCATACGTAAGTCGTGTATCGATCCCGAATTTGGTTTTTATTTCGCTGCGCCATTCCTTGAACCGTGTCCAGTCTTCGGGCTCACTGTGGCACGTAAGGGTGATAATTCGGTAACTCGTATCGGCAAGCCGTATTGTGTACAGTGTGACTCGATCAGCGCAAATACCGATCCTGTCGACTCCTTTGTCGACCTCAGACCAGAACAGCGTCAAGTCGAACCCTAACACTTCTGATAGCGTCTCGGGTATATTTTCTGGAGAGCAATCGTTGCCAGTGCGAATGTACACT
The DNA here is from genome assembly GCA_043771805.1 of Pseudomonadota bacterium. Lineage (GTDB taxonomy): Bacteria > Bdellovibrionota_C > UBA2361 > UBA2361 > OMII01 > JAYVGZ01. The sequence goes on along the minus strand of JAYVGZ010000011.1, from coordinate 5,991 downwards.
GAGGCGGTGCGGCCCTCATACGTCCTAGAGTGAGCACGCAAGCCTGGCCACATGGCGCTCGCTAGTCGTTGGGCTGCCATGTCGGTATTGCTCGCGAGGAGACTGCGATTGAATCGTAGGCCAACGACTTCATCAAGGTCGTTAAGATCGCTACTACTTTTTGCGCCCTCCTCTCCATCGTCATGGTGAAGATCTCCAGCACCGCCTAAAGAATGATTGGGCGGGACCAAAAGCGACAAATTCTCAATCCATGGGGTAGCCGAACTACGACCGATGAGATCATGAAGGTGCTGAGCCAACGAGGCGTTACCAGCTAAGTTCGGTGCAACCATTCAGCAACTCAGAGTATGTAGAAGCTTTGGAGAATTCTCCAACAGAGCCTCTGTAACTATACGCTTTACTTTAAACCGATGAAAGGAGTTTTCCTCACGGCGGACCCTCAACTCTCCCCTACTCAACCGGGCAGTAGTAGACGCTTATACCCGCCCTGAGAACCGCACTCGCTCGAAGATTCGGCTACAAGCATCGACCCAGTACCGTTCGGGAATATTGATCGCCGCCGCTCCTGAAAGATCAACTCCACGAGCAAAGGTATCGAAAGCATCCTTGAGCCAATACAGGTAGAGATACTCCAGATGCTCATCATCGGAAAGAGCCTCACCACCATACTGCCCGAGTCGTGAAACAAGGTGATATCTTCGATCGATAAGACTCAAAGCGATGACCATGTGCTTTGTGGCAAGCGTGCTTATCGCCTGCTGAATGCCGTCATGGGCGGATGGAAAAGTCAGATCCGAAAGCACTATCACGACTGCACGTTGAGGGGAGAGTCGTGGCAGCTCTGTCTGCAAAAGAGAGTAGTCCGTAGCAACCTCTTGTGGAACACAGCGCGGGTCGGCAGTGATTGCGTCAAACTGCATAGCCGACGTTATTCGTGGAACTACCAGTAAGGGCTTATCAGCGAAAAAAAGCGCGGACACCGTATCACCCGCTCGCAAAGCCCGCTCGACGATCATATGCGCTGCCGCAAAATAATAGTTTTGTTTAACTGAGCCCCTCACCGACCCGATCATTCCCCGTCCCATATCAAAAGCAAGAACGACACGGGTCTCAAAAAGGCTATCGAAGACCTTTGTATGAAGCGCTCCCGTCTTCGCACTCTTCTTCCAATCAATCGATCGAATCGAATCGGGGTACTGATATCTTCGAGAAGTATAGTACTGATCTGGCGTTGCCGCCCGAGAACGGACGCGACTACCTGACAGGAGTAGTCGCTGCCGTGAGATTAATTCCGAGAACTTCTGCTCGGGGATAACTTCTCGACTAGGAATAACGTGTACGGTGATTCCGCTAGACTCAACCCATATTCGCCCGAACCATAACCCTAGGGCGCTCACCGACTCGAGGTAGAAACCCTCAAGAGTTTCTGCGCCTAGTTGCTTGCCGGTGACCGAGCAACGCGCCAAACTTGTTTTGCCCGTTCCTGCACCACCGTTTACCCCGCGCAGCTGTGAAGAGCGAGAGCCGCTCTCCATTCGCCGAAGTGTTGGAAGAACAACGTGGTCCGACCTCGATGACAAGCCGCTGTCACCGAGCCCTGTACAAGAGATCTCTACTATCTCACTCTTATCTAGCTCGATGCTGGTCGGGACACGAATACTCCCATGTATCAGATCTCTGCGCGGAAGCGATCTTCGATCTGAAAACACGATTGCAAAAAGCACCAGGGCAAGGGCCCCGTAGAGGAAAAAAAGAATTGGCCACTGCATTCCGAGCACACCAATGAGCAGCCAGACCGAAAGCACGGTAAAGAAGCGCCCTGACAGGTATCGCTGTGCTCTAACGACCGTGCTCACTTTGGGAATTCAACCTTCGCCACAATCTCGTTAAGAATCTGCTCCTCTGAGACGCGGCTAACGAAGGCCTCGGGCGAGAGTCCGATCCTGTGTCGTAGAACCGGAAGAACCAGCCGCTTTACATCTGTAACAGTAACGAAGAGCTGACCGCGCAACGCAGCAAAAACGCGGGCAGCGCGCGTCAGCGCAATACCACCACGTACGCTGCTCCCGTACCGGATCATTGGGTGGTGTCGAGTGGCATCGATAAGCTGAGTTATGTAGTGAAGGATACTTTCATCAACGTGCACGGATTGGACCTCTGCCTCTATGGCAGCCCTATCGAACGTCACCGGTGCAATCTCCTGAAATTTCGGAGGTAGATCTCCACGGAGCACCGCGGCAAGAAGTCGCTTCTCGATCTCGGGCGAGTTGTGGCCGATAGTAAGCTTTATTAGAAACCGATCTACTTGAGCCTCAGGGAGAGGAAACGTGCCTTCCATTTCAAACGGGTTCTGGGTTGCGATGACGAAGAAATCATCGCTCAGCGCACGAGTATCCCCTTCGGTAGTTACCTGTCGTTCCTCCATTGCCTCAAGAAGTGCCGACTGAGTTCGCGGCGAAGTTCTGTTAATCTCATCCGCCAAAATAAAGTCGGAAAAAATCGGTCCGGGTATAAAGGTGAATTTTTGCTCGCTCGGTGAAAAAACATGAGCTCCTAAGATATCGGACGGGAGCATGTCGCTCGTGAATTGTATACGTCGAAATGAGCGGGAAAGGAGGTGCGCTAATAACTTGGCCGACAAGGTTTTTCCTGTCCCTGGTGGTCCCTCTACAAGAACATGTCCCCGCGCCAGGAAAGCCACAAGAAGCATCTCTAGATGCTCCTCCGAACCAAAAAGCACTGTATCAAAAATTGCAGAGCGAACTCGCTCAATCAAGCTCTTAACGGCAACAAGTTCTGTATTCATACTCTCTCCTCTAAAAACTTTTTGTGTAGAGCTAGAAGCGCTCGCCCCTCTTCAGTCGACGATTGTTGCCCGCTGAGGATCTCTTCAACCGCGGATACTTGACCGGGGAACTCCTGAACAATAAATCGGCCGTGCTCCTTCGCGGCGGATCTGTGTGCAGTATCTTGAGACACCAATCCCCCAATTATTCGGGTATTAAGCGCATGGTACGAAAGCACAGGGCGATCCACCTTGCGATCAGCGAAGGCATCGCTCAAGTTGAGTCGCCCGAAGGCAAGAAAGAGAATCGCTGCTAGAATCAAACCGAAGATCGGAAGAGCAAAAAGAGGTTCAAGTAGGAGATCGGTGACGGTTCGTTCGGTGAAAAAGTGATGATATTCATCGAAGACCATCCGTCTCCCTTCTCGAATTAGTTCGAGGGCTACCTCTGCGTTCTCTCCGCGTCCGATCAACGCATTCGAGATCGGCGGCACCCCTGAGAAGATGACGATCCTCCCTGGCTTAAGATCTATCGAAAGGGCGTAACAATCGACAGTCGAAGTATCGGGGCAGCCCTTCAGTTTGGTTCGAGAGTAGAGCGCATAGTCTTTCCCTGACGTGAATGGAAACACTGTCTGCTTTGTAGAAACGCTTTTGCTTTGATGACTGATGTATGAAGGGTCGTCCGTCACCTCAAGGGATTCAACAACTCCATCAACAAGAGCTTTAATGTGGCCAAAGCTGTCTTTATCATGGAACGATAAGATCGCTTCACCACCCCCTTTAACAAAGGCTTTAAACAGAAGCTGCTCACGCTCAGAGAACGGCATTCGCGGTGCAAGGGCGAAGAACATATCGTTAAAGTGAAGATCCGAGGCCTCAAGCAGCGCTGTTTTTCGTACCACTGCGGGTTGGTGAGAAATCCGCTCGTAGATGGCAACTAAACTGCTTACTCCTAGAGGCCCAGCCCCAAGCGAGGTAACAGTGGCATACTTTTTATCGGATGAGATTACCGAGGAGACAAGCAGTAATACCACCCCAAGCAATGCCAAGAGGCCTGCCATTAGAAATCGAGGTGCTTTAATCACCATGGGAAGATCCCTCCGCAGCAAGGAGGAACTGGTGGCGCGCGTTGTACTCTTCGAGACTCAAACCTCGTCCGCTAAACATCGGCTCTTCAAGAGTGGGAACTACTGCGAGCGGATCTAAAGCGATGAGTTGCTCTTGTGATTCTCGCGGTGTCAGCGACGGAGATTGCCCAGTTCTGACGAGAAAGATCTTCCACCGTAATCGCAATGCTGCGGCAAAGGCACCTCGATGAAGAGAATCAGAGAGTAAGTCTTGTAGCGATGCACCATCAGAGCAGCTTTCCTCGTTCCCCACATGCGACATGGTACCAGCGCCATTCGTGACGTGTTTTCTCAGGTACTGAAAAATAAAAAATAGGGTCAGGGCAAGTGCTAGAACCACGACGCAATATCCGATCGAGGTAAACAGAGCACTCAGATACTCGGGGTTGATCGTACCTTGTCGTTTTAGAAAAGAATTAACCCATTGCTCAATCGATTCCTTCCATTCAGCTAAGAGCCTTTCCCAGGCGTGAACAATTTCAGGCGGACCAAGCGCAGGCAGCTCTGACTGACTTGCCTGTGAGGATGCCAACACCTCGTTCACAATTTCTCTTTGTTGTGCGGCTGTGGGAAGGGGGTGAGGCATGAGCCGTCCTATGGCGATGCTGTTGTTCTACTCAACGAGATTAGAATTTTCGAGGGAAACAATCTTTGGTGTCGCTACTTAAGCGCGACACGTCGCAGAGAGGAGACAGGGCGCAGAGAGGAGACAGGGCGCAGAGAGGCGATACGGCGAGCGATATGATGACACCAGAGCAAGCGCCATAGAGTGAACGTTTCATTGATCCGTCTCCCGAATAAACAACGTTATAGTTAAGGATACGCAGACCCCGTCCGGTGGATAGGGGTTTTGCGCGACCATACTATGATGCTTCCTGACTTCGAAAGTTGCTTTTCGTCGCCCGAGCAGCACGATTATGGCGCCAGAACCAAGAGGAAAAAGTCGCTTTAACTCGTGCGCGGCGAACTGTGGCGACCGAGTGGGCGAAAGACCAGTACCGCTCCAGTGAGCACAAGCGCTATCGCGATCACCTGCGCCTCAGAGAGGCTGAACATAAAAACAGGATTGCCCCGTAAAAACTCAATGAAGAAACGCTCTAGGGATATCAGCACAAGATAGAGACCAAATCGCTGAAAGGGCTGCAAGAGAACCGACTGGCTCGTCTCAACTCTACTGAGTACCCAGAGAACAAGTAATGAGATCGCCGACTCGAAGAATGGCGTTGGATACACAAGTTCACCCGGTAAAGTCGGAACAACGCCTGTACTAAAAGACATTCCCCACCAAGTAGAGGTAGGAATTCCGTAATCACCATCGCCTGAAAGCTGACAACCGAGGCGCCCAACGGCATAACCGATAGACAAACACGGCCCCATCGCATCACACAACCGGCCGAGCGGAGTTCCATCTCGGTAGGCTGCAATCGAAACGGAGATTGCAGCTATGATAAATCCCCCATAAAAGGTAAATCCCGCGCTATTAATCAGAGCACCGATTAAGTCACCCCGTAAGAAGCTCCAGTTCTCAGCGATATACCATATCCTAGCGCCTAGAAGCCCCGTGAAGCCGGCGACCATGACGTACCTCTCTGCGAGTGCAACATCGATTCCATACCGAGCAAAGCTCCGCGACAAACGGATAGAGCCCACGATAAGGGCTAGCGCGACCATTAGGCCAAAGCTCCTAACAGGGATAGGACCCAGTTCGAGAAGGGTTGGAATCATAGAGGCTCCCGAAGAGTGTTATTTTTTGAGCAGTGACCTAAACAGCGCGATTGTAGCAGGCGAGGTCCAATCCCGAGGACCAATCAATCGAGTCACCGGTTGCCCGTTACCTGGATCAGGTATCATGACAATGCGCCCCTCGCCATCAAGAATGAATGACTCGGGTAGACCGTTAATTCCGTAGGGCTGCTTGGAGCTCCCTTTGGAGTCGATGATAATCGGGTACGTAATGCCATTTTTCTTCTGGTAGGGGGCGATACTCTCAGCAGAATCATCAAGTACTACTCCGACGACCTCGAGCCCTTCGCCCTTGAGCTCTGAGTAAAGAGACTGAAGGGCGGGAAGTTCAAT
>JAYVGZ010000010.1:0-4415 GCA_043771805.1 Pseudomonadota bacterium | reverse complement strand
GAACGAAAATATACCCGTGAACGGATACCCACTCTGCTAGAATGCGGTTTTTTCACTATTAGTAACAGTGGTTTAGGCGGGTCGGTGCGTTTTCTGTGGCTGAGCCCTCTTTGCGTTACGCCGTAAAAGTCTTCAATTGCACGAAAATCCAGCTTCGAAGTTGGTAAATCTCAGAGTCATTTGCAGAGTTCAGGTCGCAACCCTTATCAGTGTGTGACGGAATCGAACTTATCACTACCTTGTCCTCGACCGTGCAATCTTCGAGGTAGAGAGACTCTTCGATGCTAATGCAACACTACGGAGATGCAACATGAGACGAGTACGGCTTTATCTGCAATCGAACGAGTTGGTTGGACTGGAGTATTTCTGCGGAAGTGACGCCCCAGCGCGGTACAGCGTGCGTGGTAAAACCGCTGGTGCATTTAAGGGGGCAGGATCGTTCCAGTGGACAACAGCGGTAAGAGCTCTCTCTCTTTTTCCTCAACGCAATTGAGAATCCACTAGGCATTCACCTCTCTGGGCAGGCGGGGTCTCTCGCGGCGAGTCTAGATTACGCGCTCTCTAAACAGCCGATCTGGCTCTCAGAGATGTTTGGAGTGGATGCGTTAGGAGACTGCATAGCAAGGCGATTTATCTACCGAACGAATTCCGAGCGAAAGCGACCGGGGCCCGTTTCGTTGTCTTTAAACCAGAGCTACCTGGGATCGGCGATGATTGAGGTAGTCGTTGATGGACAATAGGTGCTTGATGGTCTGGGAATAGAGGCTGTGCGGATGGCGATTCTGGCTGAGGACGGCGAGGTCAGGGGAGATGCGCGGCTTGCGGCATAGGGGAGCGCTCGCGGTCCTTAGGGTGTGTTATTTGTTGAGATACCCTCGAGGTCGGTCATGGTTCGGCCAATACGATCAAGCATGGAATCGAAGAGTAAGGAATCCCGAGCACGGTACTTTACGAGGAGTTTGAACGCCTCTTTGTATTCATGCCGATCCTCGTACCACCGCGCGACCGAGCGGTACCGATCGGAAACGAGAGAGGGGTGCACGCCCCGCATTTCAGCCTCTTCATAGGCCGTGAGGGCCTGGATGGGGTCGTCTTTGCCCAGGTAAACATCGCCTATGAGAAGTGTATAAAAGTAGGGGTTCTCCCATTCCGGACGGTTTGCCACCGCGAGTCGAGCTTCCATATGGGCCTTGTAGGCTGCAATTGCTTCCTCGTGTTTCCCTTCACGTGAGAGCTCTTCAGCTTCTCTCAAGCGCTCGGAGCCGTAGGGGTAGCAGGCTAAGAGGGCTGTTGCTCCCAGAAGAAGCAGGGCGTAGACGCGGTGAAGGGGTGAGATCATATGTGAGTCTTTACAGAGCGCTGCGTCTCTTCCGTTAGCCATGCAAGATACTGGCGTGATCCAAGGGTGGTCCCAGTGGGATCAGATCGCCACCTCTTGTGGAACCACACCCACTGTTCAGGGTGACTCTCAATTATCGCCTGAAGCTGAGAGCTGTACACGCTCAAGATTCCATCCGTTTCGAGGGTATTATCGATCTCACCGACGCGCAGATCGAATTTACCCGTTGAGGTGCGAACAATAAAGGCGTAGACGAACCGCGAATTAAATTTCTTCCCTAACTCAATCATGGAGGAAGGAGTACGGGTTGGTTTTCCGAAGAATGGAACGAAAACACTTTCAACTTTCGTATCCTGGTCGATGAGCGCTGCAATCACCCGACGCTCCCGAAAGCAGGAGAGGAGGCGCTTGAGTCCGGCTCTATCGGAGCGCCAAATCGTTTCCACCCCGTACTGTTCACGCATCCACTTGAGTGCCTCGTGTACTGCAAGGACGCGCGCCTCACGGCCGATGGTTGTTATCTTTGCGCCACGAGCAATCCCATAAGCTGCTAAAAGATCCCAGTTGCCAGTGTGGGCTGTGAGTACCACAAGAGGGCGGTCTTCCTCGAGCCAAGTTTGGATAGTGATCCAATTAGAGCATGTAACGTATTCCTCTGGCCGTGCGCAGATAGCCCGCAAGTTAAAGCTTTCAAGGGTTGCTCGTGCCGCATTACCGAACACGCGTGGCGTTAGGGACGCCGCATTTTTTCCTGGTAAGAAAAGCTGAAGCTGCTTCTTTGTGATAAGGCGGTCGCGCGTGGGCAGTAAGCCAAAAAGGTAACCGAGAGCAAACCCTAATTTGCTGCGAGCCGAGAAGGGGAGTATTCCAATAATTCTAAAGGCACCGATCGTCAATCGGCCCAGCAGAGATACCGGGACGGTTACATCGGAACTGACCATGGCACGTCATCCCCTTTACTCGGACTTTGCGGAAGGCTTTTCATGATAAGGAACTCTGCAACCCGGTCTTGAACGAGAATACCGACGAATTCCCCGTCTCGGTTTACGATGAGGACAGAGCTCCCGGTGCTCTCAAAGATAGTAAGGGCTGCTGACAAGGGCGAATCCGATGTAACAGACTCAAGGGTCGGAAGCGTTATCGCAGACAAATAGGCGTCTGGTTCCGTGGCAGCGTGCTCAAGAATATCATCTCTTAGCACAACACCCACGAGCGTATTTCCAACCTGTACCGGAAAAAGTGGCTGCAAGGATGTCAGCGCAAGCTTTAGAGCGGCAGAAACCGTAGTGCCGTGTGTAAAGCTCTCTAGTCTCGAAAGCGGTATCATCGCATCAGTGGCGACGAAAGCAGCCGCTGCTGAACGCCCTTCAGCTCTCACGTACTCCTGGAGCGCACCGAAGAACATAATGAACGCACCGAAGTAGAGGAAAGTTTCGTTCGTAAAGAAAGCTGTTACGGCCATCAAGAGGCAGATGAGCTGACTCATGCGGGAGACATAAAGGTGTGTGCGTCGTACCTTGAGTAATGTCAGAGCCGCTTTCAACGCTCTTCCACCGTCAAGCGGCAGCGCGGGTAAGGCGTTAAACAATGCAAGTACTCCATTTACGACGATGATGTGTCCCAGCAGTGCAGTCGGACTAAACGGTATATCGACGTGGGTACTGGAGAAAAATGAAGCCGTGGCGAGGAATAGAGAGTTTATCCCCTGTAGAGCGGATGGAAAATCATTCAGTGGGAGTACCAAGGGCAGGAGAGGAAGTAGAACAAGAAAGTTTGCGATCGGGCCACCGAGAGCGATCAACACTTCAGCCTTCGGCGTCGGGGGAGGAGAGAGGGATTCTACGCCGCCGAAGGGGTAGAGCGTCAAAGATCGCGTTTGGACACCGCACAACCGCCCCACCAAGACATGACCAAGCTCGTGTAGTGCAACGCTTGCAATAAGAATAAGTGCAAGCATGCCTTGGGCGAGCTGGGGGTCCTCTCCACCGCCGACCGTAAGCCAAAGGAGGGTAGCGCCTAACGCCATGTGGAGTCGAACGGAGACTCCCGAGATGGTACCAAGTTCGAATGACCAGATGTTTTTCAATTATACCTTCTACGATGGTACTTTTCGAGGAGTTTCCTCGTGTAAAAGACCATAGAACATCGCCGAGTCTACACCGAACTGAAGGGGAAGGGTACTGATGTGGATTTTGCGGTTTTATGGTGGCTTTCTCTCTCAGGAGTCACCCGACTTGGCGCCGAGGGCACTTACGGCTCTTACTTCCTTGCATTCACCTTCGTGCGCACGTCTTTTATGAAGTTCGCTAGTGCTGTTTTCCTTCGCCCCTCCGGAAAAAGGCTCTTCGGGAAGGAAGCCGGCTCACATAGGCCGTCAAGGAACCGCTCGAAAGGCGGTTCGACTGAGAGAGTTCGGAACCGTTCCTCGCTAAGATGGTGGATCAGAATTAGTGCTGCGAGGTGTGGTGTCGCACTTTCGTATGAGGTCATCAGTGTAATTGGCACATCTATAAGAGCACACCACGAGGGCCTCCCCTTGGCTTTAACAGGTTGTGTCTTTGAACTCTCTGGATGTGCTGACAAGACAGCCTTTTTCAGGTCTGCCTCTAACTGTAATGCTCTTGCTGATTTCGGATCCATTCCAAGTGTCTTAAATCCGTCCGCTACGCGCGCAGTGATCGCGCGACGTTTGCGCTGGTCGTGTTCAAGTTGTTCGATAATTTTGAGCGCCACAACTCGGAGTATCTGCTCACTCGTTACTGGCTTTCCATCGAGAGTTTCGAGCTGTTTTATTTCAAAAGCGGCACCTTTTCGGCGAAACGTAATAGCTCCGTACCGTTGTACGTCGGCATCTAGTGGCTCTCCGGATTCATCCACGCACCGTAACTGCAGAGCAACGCGATCTTTCTCCAGGTTAAAGGTGAACTCTGATTCTTCTTGGCGTGTCGACGCGTTCTTTACCAAGAGTCGCATTAATTCGAAGTCCTTACTCGGCGGCACAGAGGATGAAAATTCAAGGGTGCCATTTGGACGTACAACCAGCAGAAGTACCTGTTCACGAAGTGGCCTCTTCGGC
>JAYVGZ010000009.1:0-3336 GCA_043771805.1 Pseudomonadota bacterium | reverse complement strand
GTGTAGATCTGCAAGGGTTCTGCCAATTAAGTCGGAGCGTGGGGTCAGAATCAATTCAACAATCCCAACGTCTTCCGATTCGATATCCTCCGATGCTGCCTCGGCCTCAAGCTCCATCGTGCTGAGGGCCTCTCGCCGTTTCGCCTCAAGGAGTGCGCCGCTGACAAGATAGGATTCCCCATCTCGAATTACATGATCCGCTGAAAGTCGAACCGGTCCTCGTTCACCACCTGGCAAGATACTTGGAACATCAAGCCAATCAATCTGATTCTCGGCGGTGATGCGCCCCAAAATCGCGAGCTTCGCCTCATGCGCTAAACGGTGGATCGGGGCGCCGCTCCACCCTGCCTTCTCAATTCGAATGATGTGCAAACTCTGCTTGAGAAGCTCTTGCGGGCTGTGTATTACCTGTAGCTCTACATCCATGGTTGGCGAATCTTCAGAGAAGCGCCCACTAATGCACCCGACGACGGTATCTCCGCTATGAACTGCTGCATCGAGAAACCAAGATGGTGCGACCGTTTCCCACCCGCCAGTCTCAGAGACCCTATCCACTGAAAGTGGGACGATACCGGTCGCCCGCAGGATATCTCTTAAGACAATCGTCTGCGAACCCGTATGAACATCGCCGATCTTGAAGCGAACGATCTCTGAGCTCGTAACGAGGTAGTCGACAAGTTCTGTGGGAAGATCTTGTACTTCAAGGCCGTGAGCTGCGCGTAATGCGGCGAACTTCTCCGGGCTTCCTCGCACTAAGAGAACATCCCGCTCAAAGAGCTTCTCAGGTGCTCGAGGCGAGAGAAGTTTACGACCAGCGCGAATGACGGTGACCACTACCCCACCTACCAGCACGCTAAAGCGAAGCTCGGCTAGGGTCTTGCCGTCCAGTGGCGAGCCTTCGGGAATACGGAGCGAAAACAAACGATCGTGAAAATGGTAGAGGGAACGGAGGTCCGTGATTCGCTTCTTTCGGCGTTGCGTCTTTCGGATCGGCAGGAGGCTGTAGCCAAAAAGCGACATGAAGAGAACACCTACTACGATTCCGATGACTCCGTAGGGGGTCAAATCAAAGAAGCTTATCGCTGGTAGTCCCCGTTGCCTCATGAGTTCGGCGGCGACGATGTTCGGCGGACTTCCGATGAGGGTGAGAGTACCGCCGAGCGTTACAGCGAAAGCGAGCGGAATGAAGAGTCGCGACGGGGCAATGTCGGTATCGTGCGCCAGAACTGCGACCGCTGGCATCAAGAGGGCCGCCGCTGATGTGTTGTTCATGCACGAGGAGAGGATCGCCGACACGATCATCACAACGGCTATTACCATAGGTTCACTGGCACCAGCGCACCGCTGAATCCACTTCGCCATCGCATCACTAACGCCCGTCGCACGTAACGCTGCCACGACGAAGAGAGTACTCACCATCACTACTACGACGGGCGAAGAGAACCCGTGGAAAGCTTCTTGTGGCGAGATATAGCCACCCACAAGCAACACGAGTAGCACTCCCATTCCGGTAACATCGACCGGGAGCCGTTGCGTAATGAACGTGATCACCATCGCCCCAATAAGGAACACGAGTCCCCACGTATGGGGTGAGATGGTGGTAAAATCCAGTGGCATGGCAGGCTACGACGTTTTTGTTACAGCGCTCTTTTACGAAGCTCCTCTACGAAGCTCCTCTACGAAACGGAGTACTGGTCATCGAAGAGCGTAGCTCCGGGGTGCACCTTCACACGGCCATTAGCGGCCAAATGCCTGAGCACCTTAAAGAGAGTTTCTGTGGCAGCCTCCTCTTTCACTGCGACGGCCAAAGCATCGACGCTCATTGGAGCCTTAAGGGTCTTAAGGTGTCCTTCAACTAAACTCTGCAAGCGAAGCACTTCGGCTGCAGCCTTCTTACCCGCTTCAACTCCGGGTTGGTGGTAGGCGTTGATATTCACCAGTGATGCATAGAGCCCGACCGTGCGCTCAAAAAGAGCTATTAACATACCAACATAGTATTCATTTACTTCGGGGATAGTTACCGAGATGTTCTCGCGATTTTTCTCGTAGAGTGCGGTGCGAGTACCAAGGTAAAAGCCGGTCAAATAATCTCCACTCGTTACGCCGGGCTCAACCTGGAACGCAGCGGGCTTAAAATCCCCTAACTGCTTCGACGGTTGGGATTTAGTCGAACTGTCTTTCAACACTTCAATGAACACCCCAAAAAAGTTATTTACCCCGTCACGAAGCTGCTGCACGTAAGCGTGCTGGTCGGTCGACCCTTTATTTCCGTACACTGCGATGCCCTGGTTTACCACGGCGCCCGAGAGATCGTGTTCTTTTCCGAGGCTCTCCATAACAAGCTGCTGCAGGTACCTGCTGAAAAGTTCAAGGCGATCCTTGTAAGGAAGAACGACCATGTCTTTCATACCCTTACCGCAACCACAGTGGTACCATCCGAGTGCCATCATCGCAGCCGGATTCTTGGTTGTTTCAGAGTATCGAGTGAGCGCGTCCATGTCCTTTGCGCCCCGCAATACGTCATCAATATTGAAACCCTGCAGCGCAAGCGGGAGAAGACCAACGGCGCTGAATTCACTTGTTCGGCCGCCGACCCAGTCCCACATCGGAAACCGGGCTAGCCACTTCTCTGAAAGTGCAATTTTGTCGAGGTCGCTACCCTCACCCGTGACTGCGACGAACTGCCGCGAGAAATCAAGGCCTGCTTGCTGCAACGCTGCCTTAGCGATCAACTGTCCATTGCGGGTCTCCTTTGTTCCCCCTGATTTCGAAATGACAATGACGAGTACCTTCTCGAGCGCCGGTGTAGCGTAGAGCACCTTCGCCATACCGTCCGGATCGGTGTTGTCGAAGAAAGTAATCCGCATCGGATCAGCAACTGATGAGAGTGCCTGATTCGCAAACTGCGGCCCGAGAGCGGAACCACCAATACCAACTACAAGTATCTGTTCAAACTTCCCACCACTAGAAGGTGCTATCTTTCCTGAATGCACGTCGGCAGCGAAGGACCTAATCGATTGCAAGGTAGATGTGATGGCGGCCTTCAGCTCGGCGGTAGGAGCAAGAGATGCATCGCGGAGCCAGTAGTGCCCGACCATGCGCTTCTCATCCGGGTTTACGATTTCTCCCGCCTCCAGCTGCGCCATGCTCTTGAATGCCGCCTGAACTTGCGGCTCCATTTTTTGCAGAAATGCGTCGTCGTAGTTTAAGCGACTCGTATCCAACGAAAACTGAGTCTTTGGATCATAGACAAGGCGAGTCTTAAAGCGGGTCCAAAGTTGCACAGCTTCCATGGTAAGAGTTCCTCCAGTGGGGTTGATCGAAAAGAACTCCGGC
>JAYVGZ010000008.1:0-18606 GCA_043771805.1 Pseudomonadota bacterium | reverse complement strand
CAACCGGAAGCGGACTCAGACTTTCGCAGCCCGAGTGTTTTATCCTATACCATATAGCACTACCAGTGGAAGGTTTGCTACTTACAGACATCCGTGGGTTTTATGTCGGGTAACGCGGGGTTTAATGAGCGTCAAAAGTCTTTATCTTGCGAACTTCTGTTTTGGCCTCTTGGTGTGCCTAGCCTGCGGATGCCAGATTGCCGAGCAACTAGTTGACATTACTAGTGACTTTGGCACCTCCGGGCCTGAGATTGCCCCCGCCCTGCCAACCTGGCAGACGTTCTCTTTTTCGAAGGCGGAGCGTGTGACTAGCCATGAATCTCAGGTCCTTGCGTTCCAGGCTCTCGGCAAGCCAGCGACCCAGCTTATATCACTCGGCGAGAACGGCACCCTCCTTGGTTGGGATCTTCGCTCAGGGGAAGCGAGGCGACTACGGAGCCTTACGAAACCGGGGGATAAAGAGCTCCCGGGAGTCGCCACCTTCGGGGCAGAACACGCGGTTATCGCCTACACGGTAGGAGACACTATAAATGTCGAATCTCTCGATGGTTCCGGTGCACACTGGACTCATTCGAGGCTGCGCGCCCGGCCCAAATCACTATCGTTCCACGCCGGTGATTCGGCACTATTAATTGGCGGCTCAGACGGTCGTGTGAGCAGGTGGAAATTCCTGGCCGAGGCACAAGCCGTAACGCGAGCTGACCGTGAGAAGAGCTTCGAGCTCTATTCGGCACATCAAGCTGTTGTCAGCGCAGTTGCCGCGCACCCATTCGACCGGGCCTTTTTCAGCGGCGATTGGTCGGGCTCGCTCTACGCGTGGCTCCCGTACGACCGAGATGATTTCGGTGGCGAGTACGATCGAAACCTCTTTACCGGTCAGTTCTATGCGGCGCCCGGCACCTTCGTCAAAGCAACACGAACGGCCGATCGAGGAATCACCGACATCACTTTAACCAGCGACGGCCAAAACTTAGGGCTGGGAACGCAGGATGGTTACGTTGAGACGTGGCGGGTGCGCGGATTCGAGCGCTTCGCCCGAAAACAGCTGCATGCTGGGCCCGTACTTTCGGTGTCTCTATCACCACGGGGCAACCGAGTAGCAAGTGTAGGCAAAGATGGATTCGTGCGCGTATCCGCACTTGTTGATAACACCGATTTTGGTATCACAGCGGATGCAACCCGTCAGCTGTTTCTCGAAATTTCATCGTATCAGGTTCCCGGCGCAAGACTTGTGAAGTATATCACCGAGGATAAAGCCGTCGTGGGCACGACTGATGGGGTCATGATAGAGCTTGACGCAAGCGCCTCGCCCCTACCTACGCCGACGCCAACCGCTACTCCGATCGGGAAGGAAGTGCTGGACACAGACTACTAACAATCACGCTTCGGCGTTAAAATCGATTCAACTCATGACTCAAAGCTCTTCGCAAAAAACCTCTCGATACGGCTGGGTGCTCGCCCTGGCCACCTTTGTGGCTGCGATTGATCAGCTCATCAAACTTTTGATAGTGCGCGAATTTCTGCCTGGGCAGCTTCGACCGGTTATTCCAGGATTGTTTAATCTTACCCTGACGTACAACTACGGCGCTGCGTTTGGCTTGTGGGGTGGTTTGTCCCAGGGGCTTCGCGAGGTGGTTTTAGGCGCTACGATACTGCTCGCACTCGGTGTAGTTTGGTTTTTCCTCCGGCAACCAGCTTATCAAACCAAGATTGGTCAATCAGCTTTAGCCGGAATTCTGGGTGGTGCGATAGGAAACATCATCGACCGCATAAGCCGCGGTGCGGTCGTCGATTTCCTTGATGTCTTCTACGGGGAGCACCATTGGCCAGCTTTCAACGTCGCTGATAGCGCTATCTGCGTCGGTGTTGTCGTCCTCCTGCTCCTGCCCCAACCACGTGACGCTCACAGTCAGCTAGCAAGCGAGCAGACCTCGGGTACGAAGTTTTAGTCTTCTTTTGGGGAGAGATGCTCCATTGCCCCCAAGCCTGGAGAGCATTAAAGTTGAGTAGTTGGTCATAACGACACGGCAAAGAAAGCCGTGAAGAAAGATCGTGTAGTGAGGTTTCCCAATGACTCCAATTCGTTTGCTCGTCGTTTTTAGCTTTCCCGCCTTGTTTTGTTCAGCCTGCGGGCCTCGAAACAGCGGCGCGGCCGTTGGCGCTGTCTCTGGAACTGTTATCGGAGCCGGAGCTGGAGCGGTTATTGGTAACCAATCAGGGTCGGCAGGCACCGGTGCTATAATTGGTGGAGCCACTGGGGCTGTAGTAGGTGGCGCCGTTGGAGCTTCCGTTGATGACCCTAGTAGGAAAACTACTGAAGAGGACGAAATCATTGCGCGTCAGAAACAGCTAATGGAGCAGCAGCAGCGAGAGCTTGAGGATTTACGGCGTCAGAAGTACCACGATGACTACTACCGCTCACAGTACGGTGACAATCAGCCCGCAGACAAAGGGGCAGACACAGAGGCGGCCCCGCCTACTACAAACGATACTTTTGGAGGATACTAAAGAATGCTCTCTATTATCGGTAGGACTTGCGCCATTTCGCAGCACTCTCTTCTTCGCAATTCGACTCCGGCGGGCAGCCACGTAAGGGGCCTAGGCTTCTTATCATCCCTCCTCGCACTCAGTCTCGTGGCGTGCACAGAGCCAAAAGAAACCACGGGGATCGGTTCGGCTGCAGGAGGCGCTCTCGGTGCGGGCCTCGGTGCGATAATTGGCAGCCAATCGGGTAACGTAGGTAGTGGGCTCGCCATAGGCGCAGTAGCTGGAGCCGCAGGCGGGGCTTTAATCGGCAATGCGTTTCAAGCACAACAGGAAGCTATTCGGTCTCAGGATGAAGCAATTGAGCGTCAGGAGCGGATGGCTCATGCCCAGCGGGGCGAGATTGAAGAGCTGCGCCGAATGAATCAGGACTCACCCCCACCGCGCGGGCTACCAACTAACTCAAGCCGGTCTCGAATATCGACGCCCTCATCCAGTACAGCGCGCTCTACCACTACTTCCCCACCGAAAGGCGCTCCGTCTGCAGCCCCGGTATTTCGCGATGATGAATTTTCAGCGCGTGGTAGGTTACGAGACCCTGTCGTCGAACGTAACTCTGGTGAGATCCAGCGAGATCTCGATGCGTCCGCGAAAAGCATCGAAAAGCCATCTCGCAAAGGATCAACACTCGCAGATTTTGAAAACACTCAGGAACGTCCTCGTGCGCCGCGCGCTAGCGAGCCAGCCTCACGACTTGCCGGCGAAGATCTCCCAACTCAGGTAGTGAGCGGCTCCTGCAAAGAAGCTGAAAGCGAGCGACTACAGGCGGTCTCTGCACCTGAAAGTCCTGAGAAGCTCTTCCATTTGCGCCGGGCCCTGAGGCTCTGCCCTGAAAGTCCGGTCTTCCATCATGAGCTTGGTAAGGCTTACTTAGCCATGAAACGATCTTCTGATGCCGAGTATGAGTTCAAACAATCACTGACCGTTGACCCGGAGTTCAAACCAGCTAAAAAAAGCCTGGCCGAGTTAACCGGTAGGTCTGATGCGCGCTTTTGAGAAAAAGGCTCCATTACGTTAGTAGCGGGTGGAGTAACGCCCATTTCCTAGAGGAAGCCTACAGAGGCGGAAGATCGATGATCAAGAAAGTGATTCTGGCACTGTGTCTCTTAACCTCGGCCTGTGAAAACACTCGCATCGGTGCGACCGAAATCGGGGCGCTTGGGGGTGCTGCCGCGGGTGCCGGCTTGGGCGCGATTATCGGGAATCAATCTGGTCGACCAGGAGCAGGTGTTGCCATCGGCTCAGCAGTAGGAGCGCTTGGAGGTGCTTTGATAGGTGGTCAAGTTGAACGGCAAGACAACCGCCTCGAAAATCGCGAGCGTCGCATTGAAGAGCAGCAGCGCCAAATTGAGGAGAATCGCCGACTGCTCGATGAGCTCAAAGAGCGTGGGATCGACGTGCGTCAGTCAGAGCGCGGAGTGGTCGTTAACCTTCCTGATGTACTTTTCGAGTTCGGTCAGTCGCGCCTCACGTCCGGGGCTCGAACGACGGCGCATGAAATAGCTGACGTGCTGCTTAAGGCTCCCACACGACATGTCTCAATTGAAGGCCATACTGACTCGATAGGCACGATTGACTACAACTATCGACTCTCTGATTCACGCGCTCGCGCAGTGGCATCGGAGCTGGAAAGAAACGGGATCCCTGCTCGGTCGATCTCAACGCGCGCGCTTGGAGAAACCGAACCACTTGCAACCAATAAGACGGAAGCTGGTCGGCGTCGTAACCGAAGAGTTGAAGTGATTATCGAAAACGCACGATAGTCGCGCCGCTGTATAGGCACACAAATGAAAACGGCTCCTGTAGTTCAGCATAGCTGTCCTGCAAGAGCCGGAGAGAATTGGTCGTGTGGCTAACTTGCGACCGCTTCTTTGTGATACACCTTGATTGGGGGCTGCGCGCCATTCACGACTTCAGGAGTGATAATCACTTCCTTAACGCTGCTGTTACTTGGAATCTCATACATCACCTCAAGCATGCAGCTTTCGATGATGGATCGAAGTCCACGGGCACCGGTCTTCTTTTCGAGTGCTCGCTTTGCAATCGCTTCGAGTGACTCAGTCGTAAAAGTGAGATCCACACCCTCCATCGAAAGAAGTGTCTGGTACTGCTTCACAAGAGCATTCTTAGGTCGAGTGAGAATCTCGATTAGAGTTGCAGTGTCCAGCGGGTCAAGACACGACACGACCGGCAACCTTCCGATGAACTCTGGAATCATTCCAAATCTCAAGAGATCTTCAGTTTCAAGGTCAACGAGGGGGTTATCCTTTTTCTCTGCAATCTGAACAATGTTGTGTCCAAACCCAAGACTCTTCTTGCCAGTTCGTTGATTGATGATTCGCTCTACGCCGTCGAAAGCACCCCCAACAATGAACAAGATGTTAGTCGTATCCACCTGGATGAAATCCTGCTGCGGATGCTTACGACCACCTTTCGGCGGCACATTTGCTTTCGTACCTTCAATAATCTTGAGCAGAGCCTGTTGAACTCCCTCTCCGGAAACGTCGCGAGTAACCGACGGAGTGTCGCTCTTTCGCGCGATCTTATCGATCTCGTCGATGTAAACAATGCCACGCTGAGTCTTCTCAATATCGTAGTCTGCTGCTTGCAAGAGACTGACGATTATATTCTCAACATCCTCTCCCACGTAGCCAGCTTCTGTGAGGCTGGTAGCATCGGCAATGGTGAAAGGCACATCGAGGATCTTCGCAAGTGTCTGGGCAAGTAACGTCTTACCCGATCCGGTTGGACCAATGAGCAAGATATTTGACTTCGCAAGCTCTACTGCACTCTTTGAGTGCTGATTGTTCTGAATTCGTTTGTAGTGATTGTGTACTGCTACGGAGAGCACTTTCTTAGCGTGCTCTTGTCCGATGATGTACTCATCGAGAGCGACCTTGATATCTCGCGGCGTTGGGACAGCGAGCCTACTCGCCTGAACACCCGACTCGTCGAGCTCTTCAGTGAGGATGTCGTTGCACAGCTCAACGCATTCATCACAGATGTATACCGATGGCCCAGCCACCAATTTTCTGACCTCGTCCTGCGTCTTTCCGCAAAATGAACAGATGAGGTTACCGCTCTTTCCAGATTCCTTGGCCATGGCTATCTCTCCCAAAAACCCTATAAGGAAAATCCCGTTTCTTTTCAGATGCAGTAACCGTCGGCGAAGATTGCACCAACTATCGAAAGTTACCTTCCGGAGGCGAAATACATCAGAGGTGCCGAACTATCTTCTGCTTCTGAAACGTCGTCTAATTTGCAGAAAATCTTGAGCCGAATCACGCTCCGTTCGAGTCGGTGGGAAATATCCGAGCTGTTGCAATAGGTTGCCCTACTCCTGTACCGCCTTGGTCGGGCACACAGCACAGTACCGATCGCAGCACATTGGCAAACCAGATTCCGACCAGCAACCCAAAGAGGTCGACCGCTATGTCCCAGGGGTCTGCCACTCGCCCCGGTGTTTGCCCCTGTACAAACTCATCAATGACTCCGATCAGTAATCCAGCAAATAATGGAAAACGGCTGCGAGCCGGATGAAGTCCCGATCCGGCAAGGGCTATAGCAAGCAGACCGTACACAACAAAATGGCACCATTCTGCACTAGTTCGAAGAAAGAGAATGGCCAAAATGCCTATCACGCCTAACCCGATCTTGTGCACCGGACGGAAGGAACATTGGCCAACCTTCCGGCCGACGAAAATGATCCCCAAAGGCACCACCAGAAGAACGAACCCAATACTCTCATAAAAAGAAACCACCGGTAGCACCTGCATGGCACGCTCAAGCGCACGCCCAAAAGGAATTAGTAGAGCGATCAGCACCACAATCAAGGTGGCTAGAATCCTATGGGTTGTTACGGTAGTGTTCATTGTCAGTGGGCGATAACGCTGATTTTCAGAGGCGCTGAGATGAGCTATCCTTCCTATCACACGGGCTAACACACGTATTTGTCTTCTTGGTGAAATCTTTATGGAAAAATTTAAAGTTAACGACCGTGTTCGACGCCTTCCACATGATGTCACCCTCAAGGTTGATCCAAACGACCATTCAGCGGACGATCTTAGTAAAGCAGCAGTGACAACAACGTCTACACGTGGCTGCATCGGAACCGTCAAAACGGTCCGCGAAGAAACCACCCTTTCATCACGTGACACAAAGGAAAAAACGTTGATGGTGCATGTTTTGTGGGATAACGGAACGCTCTCATTCCTCGGGCCCGAGGGACTAGAGGTAGTGCAGTAACGCAGCTAA
Source organism: Pseudomonadota bacterium (assembly GCA_043771805.1). Classification (GTDB taxonomy): domain Bacteria; phylum Bdellovibrionota_C; class UBA2361; order UBA2361; family OMII01; genus JAYVGZ01. The sequence continues at coordinate 11,808 of JAYVGZ010000008.1, read as the reverse complement.
GCTGTTAAGGAAAATCCTTCATGCGACTCCTGATTTCTCTGGCACTTGTTCTGTGCGTGGGCCCCTCTGCAGCCTTTTCTGAAGCACCCAATGACTTTGATGAAGATGGTATTTCAGACTTATTATCGACGAGCATCTCGGGGGAGTCTGTACGGTGGCAAAGCGTACCTTCCGGGGACGGCTCGGCGATTGACACCGAGTTCGGGATGCCAGGAGATGTTTTAATACCTGGATACTGGCTCTCACCTACGGAGCCCTCGCTCGCCTTAGTATCTACCGACACAACAAACAACCGTCTCAACTGGAGAGCACTCTTAACTGACGGCACTGTTTCAAAGAGGGCCTTAGGTGCCCCCGGTGATTACGTCATTGCTGGGGCAGACTTCGACGGAGATGGCACCGCGGACGCTGCAACAATGCGGTCAACGCGCGGCAGGTTCCGGTGGAGCACCGTTCTTTCTCACTTAACGCAATCTCCCGGGAAGACGAGGCAGTTTACGTTTGGCTCCGATGGACAAAGAATTCTTTTTTTGAGTGTGGACGGGTTAAAGGACTCTGTCGGTGTGTTCGGGTTAGAAAAAAACCGACGCAGCTCTACTCTCGTGACGAGAGACATTTCATCAAAAAAGCAGCGCCGTTTCCCGAGCTTCCCTGTTAAGTTAGCGAAGGGGCTCCGCCCCCGACCGCTTCCCATTCAAAATCCTGACGGCGTAGATGACCTAGCTTTCGTTACTGCCGATGATACGGACACCACCATCGAGGTTTATTCGATCAACGCTGACCTTATCGACCGCGTAGTGCTCCCCGGAGTTGGTGCGGTAGTTGTTGGAGAGTACAATCCCGCCCTCCCAGGCGAAGAGTTAATCCTTCAATCAGGAAGCTTTACCCGATACGTCAACCCTTTTGATAAGACTCGTACCGTGGGAGAAAACAACAGCGGTGCTCTTCTGGATTCAATCGAAGTTGCTCAAACGACTGCCTCGACCCCGGTTCCAACTCCTGCCGCGACACCTACCGTTACGGTAACGGGGGGCCTTCCGCCCCGTCCATTTCAGTGAATTACTTCCCTCAGAGCCCTCAACCATGAGAGTATTCTCGTAGTCAGGTCTACGGAATTTCTGGGCATCCCCGAAATACTCCTTTTCCTGATGCAAACAGTCGAGGTTTTCGGACTACCTTAGGAGTCTTTGGTGCAGCCTGAACTACTCATGCTGTTAACAAGCTCAGAGATTCCCAGACAAAGCAGTTATTCAGGAGCGTTCGTATGGCAGTTAATCCCCTGGAATCGCTTGATACGTCCTCGGCCCTCGAGACTATCGATATCAACGCTATTTGCGAACGCCGAACAGTAGACGCCAGCACGCTTATCGCATGCGTTCAGCGCGATGTAGCGCGCTCAATGCCAATCATTCTTCCCATTATTCTCAAGTACATCCCCCGGAATGTGCGTTTATCGATAGAGGACCTTGAGTCTATCAAGTCGATTCTAAAGGCTGGTGTTGGGGCCACGCTCGACTCCGCGCCGTCGATAGCTCTGACGTACGTCAAAGCTATCGAGCTTTGCTCAGCAGAGCTCCTTTCTCGGCGCTCGCAACCATAAAATTCTATCCGTTTGTGAGATGCTTCACTTTGGCGTAGAGTCTTTCCGACGCCAAGGGATAGAGGTCCGACTCGCCCGACCCCTTCTCTTCACTCTTTTCGCAAGGCCACCCATGGTTGTGCGCATCTCGGTCGTTGGTAGCTTTTCCTCCCCGCGTCGAGATTGATGAATATGCAATAAACAATCAGAAGTGGACTTGAATGCCCAAGATTTTTCCTACTCCAGCCATTCCAGTCTCCCGCGTTGCTGAGCTTGTTAAAGGAACCGTCTCCGGAAATAGTGCTACGATACTCCATTCTTTATCGTCACTTGATGCAGCATCTCCGGATTCTTTGGTGTTCTGTGCGGATTTATCAGGTCGGAGTCTGGTGCGTGCTGTGCACAGTACGACTGCCGGTGCGATGTTGGTGTCCGAAGCATCCGTGGAACTCCTTAAAGATTCGCCAACCACAATAATCTTCGTAAAAGACCCAATGTTGTCTTTCATCGAAATAGTACCGCTTTTTCATCGGCAGGATGTTGTTTCTCCAGAAGTACACGAGGCTGCCCTGGTTCACGCGTCCGCGGTCTTGGGGAAGAATGTTTCAGTTGGGCCGTTTTCGGTAATCGGCGAAGGGTGCACGATTGAAGACGGTGTTGTCATCGGTTCGCACGTAGCACTTTACCCGCGTGCACACGTCGGAGCGCGCACCATTATTCATGCCCACGTCGTCATCCGAGAGGATTCTCGAGTCGCCGCAGATTGCACCATACACAGCGGAACTGTCATCGGTTCAGACGGCTTCGGCTATCACTTTGTTCCTGGAAGGGGCTTAGTTCTTGTTCCACAAGTGGGCAATGTTGAGATCTCCCGCGACGTTGAAATAGGCGCGAACTCGTGCATTGACCGAGGCACATTGGGGTCTACTCTCGTCGGAGCCGGCTCCAAGATCGATAATCTTGTGCAGGTTGGGCACAACTGTGTCATCGGCGAGAGTTCAGTCCTTTGTGGGCAAGTGGGTCTAGCCGGCAGCGCGATACTTGAGGCTGGAGTCACGTTGGGCGGCCAGGTCGGAGTGAGTGGCCACCTCACGATCGCATCCGGTTCGCGTGTGGCTGGGGCATCGGCAGTACTTACCGACCTTCCAGAGAAGGGCGATTATGCCGGTATTCCGGCGATAGCTGTAAAACAGTGGCGGAAGCAGTTGATAAGTTTAGCTCGATTAGTTCGACCTGGATCGTCTAAGGGTAATAGTAAGTAGCATTCGATGTGAAAGAGGTAGGCTTTTGCAGAGAGATATCCATGAAAACAATGGCACTTTCACTCATAGTCGCACTCTCTGCTTTGATGTCGGGAGGTATCCTCAATGCGCGTGCGGATGACAACGAGCTTAAGATAGGGGCAATACTCTCTCTAACAGGAATGGCCGCGGCACATGGAACGGCAATCCGCGATGGAATTGAGTTCGCTAAAAGCACCTTAGAAAATTCGGGTCGCCGAGTCAGCATTACCTACCAGGATGATGCAACTTCCGCCAAGAATACAATTAGTGGTGTCGAGCAGCTTGCGGCGAGCGGAATACGGTATGTAATTGGCCCGACCTGGGGAAATCTTTCTGGTCCAGCTGAGCCCTCTTTTCGTCGCCACAAAATGCTCTCATTTCAGCCTGCCAATTCCTCAGAGTTCGTACCAGGCTCCAATGAGCAGTTCTTTTTCATCTTATCACCACCCTCCTCAGCGCGTGCACCGCTTGTAGAGTTCCTGGCGAAGCACCGGGGTAGCAAAGTTGGAATAGTAAATGTTGAATCATTATGGGGCTCCCTGTGGCAGAAGCTTTTTCAAGATGCTGCGAAAGAGGTGGGCCTTGAAGTTGTGGTCGATGAGCTTCTCCAGTTCGGCGAGTTAGAGGTCGGACTTCGATCGCTCACGACGAAACTAAAGCAGCGCAAGGTAGACATACTCCTGTCGACAACATGGAGCCAAGGCACTGCGCTAACAGTCGCAGAGTTAGAGAGGCAACAGGTCAAGTTGACCTTACTCAGCCCGGACCTTAACGAATCCGTGAATGAAAGGCTTGTCAAAACTGAGAGTAGGTTTGTCGATGGGTTTACCATTATTCCCCGTGAGGATCCGGTCTTTATCGAGGCGTTTTCAAAAACGTTTGGCCGGAAGCCCCTTAAATATACAGATACAGCTTACGACGCACTGATGATTATCGTGGAGGCCGTTACTCGTGCAGGAGACGATACAGAGGCGGTAAAAAGGTACTTGGTCACTTCGTTGGATGTTGCGGGGAAATCCGGTCGGCTTAAATTTGGCGCGTCTCACGACGTGCAAGGTGCTGGGTACGAAGTGCGTCGGGTAGTAGCGCGAGTGGACAAGTGAAAGTAGCGATGCGCACACTACCGGCGCCTCGCGTAAGAAAGAAACTTTTATCTATTGGCGACAACGCCACACGTTTGCCCGAACCCCTGCGCTACGATATACTCACCGCTTATGCATGAGCCACGTCACGGCCTGCCGCGGTTAACGCATAAGCAGTTTGACAATTTACTAGAGCAGCTTTTCACCCCGACACAGCCAGCCGTCGATCGCAGACTAGCGCATTTTGAAACCTGTTCAGGTGCATTTCACAGACACTGCTCCTACCGCTGGAGAGGTCCCGAGGCTCAAGAACCCGAGACTAACGCAGAGAAGGCCGTTATCAGAGCGCTCAAGAGAGCGATTGATCAACAGATTTCTGAAAGGATAAAGGTTGTAGACCCCCTTTCTTGTCCCTCCCTCAAATTTGAGCGCTCCGTTGCACGCGAGCAACGAGTGCTTGTCCGAAGCGACCGCGGCCAGTTTCACTCGGGATTTCTATTAGAGGTGAACAACTCTGCAGGGCATTCCCTTATTTTTGCCGGTTCTGGTTGGGCGAAGTTCGAACGCGCGCCGGTCTACAGCGCTATTATCTCAGGTATCGATCCCACGTTGTACAGTCAGATCAATATCTACTCCCCACCAGCATTCGAAGAAGATATCGATCTAATTGAGGACATGGGCGCAAAGCTCGTCTTCTCAACAACACAGACTTCAAGTATTTATGCGGATGCACTTTCCGCAGTGGCGAGGTGCCCTAATCCGCAGAATAGAGACCGATCCTTAGCTATCGACCTGGAGGTTCGTCACCGCCACCCAGGCAGGGCTGAGCTTTACATTGAATTTGAATCTGAAAAATTTCTGGTCGATGTCGAACTGGTTCCGAACTTATTGAACGTGCTAGCGCTGGCCACGCCTACAGATTAGTAGCTGCGAGCTGCGGCAGGCCGGCCCTAACCGCCTCCGACCTTCGCCTTCTCAGACCCAAACGAAAACTTCGGCTCACTCCCCTGAAGTAGTCGCTCAATATTCTGCCGATGCCGGAACACGACGATAAGGGTGATCCCTACCAAGGCATAAAAAATGACGTCCTGTGCGCCAGCCGCCAATCCAGCCAGCGGTATTACAAAAGCTGCTATCACCGATGCAAGCGAGACGAATCGCGATAACAAAAAGGTGATAACGAATGCGCTAAGCCCGGCGATAGCACCGACTGGGCTCAACGAAAAAATAACCCCCAACGCCGTGGCAACTCCCTTCCCCCCCTTGAGCCAGGGCGGGGTCGAAAAGCAGTGCCCCGCCACCACCAGGACACCGGCTACCGAGGCTCCAGTCACTGAACCCGTTACAAGTCGCCCTAACATCACTCCAAGGGCACCCTTTAGAATATCTCCGACCAGAGTGATAATCCCAGCCCCCTTCCCGACGACGCGCGCAACATTTGTGGCGCCGACATTACCACTCCCCTTCGTAGTAATGTCGATGCCTCGGGCGCGGGCAACCAGGACTCCGGTAGGAATTGCTCCGATCAGATAGACGACCACCGCTGCTACTATTTCGAAGACATCCACTAACTCACCCCGCTCAACAAGTCTTTCAATGCCTGCGCGCGATTCTCCTTACCAAAGACTGACGACCCAGCTACGAACACACTCGCGCCTGCTGAAAAGCACAGAGGAAGAGTTTCAGCTGTAATACCTCCATCCACCTCAATCACAACTGGCAGTGCTTCTTTATCGATAAACTCTCGCACTCGTGCGATCTTCTTTAGACTTGATGAGAGAAACGGTTGCCCACCCCAACCCGGATTGACCGTCATCACAAGTACGAGATCACACACCTCGAGGACATTGAAGATCGATTCGACTGGGGTACCGGGATTCACAGCAACACCGTTTTTCATCCCCAATCTACGAATCTCTTGGAGCGACCGGTACAGGTGCGGACACGTCTCTTGATGGATGATGAGGCGATCTGCACCGGCCGATCGGAACGCCTCAAAATGAGCCTCCGGGCGTTCGATCATCAAATGCGTATCAAGGAATGCTTTTGTTTGTTTACGGAGTGCTCGGACAACGTTGTCACCAAATGTAATTGGTGGAACGAAGGTGCCATCCATTACATCCACATGCAGCCACGGAGCACCTGCACCGCTCACGTCTTGAACCTCCTGAGAGAGTCGTCCGATGTCAGCCGCCAAGATAGAAGGAGCTATTACAATCTGTTCTTTAGAGGTTTTTGTCATCCACGTGCTCCGAAACGACATCAGTATCGTGCCCTGAATGTAGTTGATCCAAGCCACTCCATCAACGGACATGAACTGTTGGAACACTTCCTGCTACCTCTCATTCCAAGAGCACCACCAGGACGGCGGTGCGGCAGCTTACATCAAACGGAAGACAGTGTATGACAACGATACAAAGCTCCACAGATACCTCCTCCAATCAGCCGGTTACGAAAAAGACTGATGAGAAACCAGTCGACAGTACCAAGGCAACAAGCACCGAATTTGATACTACCCTTAAGTCCCTCATACGACCGGACGGGGCAAATAAGGTCAGCGAAGAGGATCTTTTTTCCGCTCTTGTGCAGGAGCGCATCAAGAAAGAGAAGGGAGATGACACCCTCAAAGAGTTTCAAACGATGCTTCAGCAGAAGCAAGATGCGATGAAAAAACCGGACGGCTACGTGCCGGTCGAGGACGCAACTAAGGCCGCGTTGATTCAGCTGAGGGACTCAGGAAAACTGACAGAAGTCGAGGCTGACACGCTGTACTCCAAGGCTTTCGCCGGGGCTCAACTTGATGACAATAAAGAAGCACTCTTCGACAATAGGGGCGGCGCCGAAGATTCATCGATCGCTGTAGCAACGTTGGAACAAGCGCTCCTCTCGAGCAGAGTGCAAATGGAGAAGTACGACAGCGGCGAGCTTGAAGTCACTATGCGCAGCGTTGCCGAGGCGAGCGCCGGGAAAAATGCTGCGAAAAGCAGTGTGGCCGGTGCTGCGGCAGTTGGTGGTGCCGGCTTCCTTTGGAAGCCGATATCCGATTCCGACGGTAAATTAGCTGTTCTTCTTCCACCGTCGTTTGCCGGCTTAGTTGCATCCGCGCGGCTCCTGGGACCGAACGGTGACGAGATCGAATCAGGTCGGTACGGCGGTAATGGCAACGGCGGTCGTGAGCACTTCAGGTTTAGTCAGCCCGGAGGGAACTACCCGCAGGGAGTTGTTGTTGAGGCGCTTCTAAAGAGCGGTGAGAAAGTGCTTTTCAAGATAGGAAATCCGTCCGAGCGAACTGAAAATGTCGAAGGCACGAGCGAGGCCACACCCGCGGCAGACGCAGCTGCTAGTTCTGACACAAATGGTGCCGCGAAGTCTCCAAGCGCCGAGGAAAAACCAAACCAGGCCGCTGCCAGTTAGGTCGCTCGCGAGGAAGGAACATGGGCTGTGGATAAGCTGACCTCAAGGAATCGCGGTTTCCCTGATCAACATATTGCAAACGTCGTTTCCAGTATTCCGATCAAGCCAAAATTTCTATCTGCCGACTCTCTTCTTCAGTGACCTTTTTTGAGGATACCAGGGAGCCATGGGCGTAATAGTCGGATTTGTCGGCGTCACTTCATGCGTACTGATCGGGTTCATAGGACCCGGCGGACCCGTTGCGGTTCTTTTCCAGCCCTTCGAGATTCTCGTTATCGCCGGCGGCACTTTCTGTACCGTTTTTATCTCGAGCCCGGGGTCTATTCTGAAAGCAATGATCCCGGGAGTTATTGGAGCGATCAAAGGTAGCGGCATTACAAAAGCAACCTATATGGACCTACTCGGCCTCATGGCGACTATCTTCGACACGATGCGTCGAGAAGGGGTACTCGGAATTGAAGGAGACCTTTCGAATCCACATGAGAGCGCACGCTTTAACAAGTACCCGAAGGCTTCACATGACCACCATTTAATGGAAACGCTAACGGGTGCGCTTCGCTTGTTTGTCGACGGCGTGGTAAACGCATTTGATCTTGAGCGATTGCTCGACACCGAGATCGAAACACACCACGAGGAAGCGCTTCTAGCGCCATCGACAATGAAGGTCATCGCCGATTCTTTCCCGGCAATGGGGATCGTAGCTGCAGTACTCGGTATTATTATCACCATGCAATACCTTGATGGCCCCCCGTCGGAGATCGGCCATCACGTGGCGGCGGCTCTTGTCGGAACGATGTTGGGTATTCTTCTCTCTTATGGCTATCTCGCTCCGCTTGGATCGAAGATGGAGCACGTAGTACGAGAGCAAACAACAATTCTCAAGTGTGTTCAGGCCGGCCTCGTTTCGTTCGCGGGTGGTGCTCCGCCCGCAGTAGCGCTTGAGTTTGCCCGCAAGACAATTCCCGGCGCCTTTCGTCCGTCATCAGAAGAGCTTGAAGAGTTGCTCAAAGAAGCAAAGAAAGGATAACCACTGATTGATGGTCACACCCCATGGCTGATGACAAACCAATCATAGTGGTTAAAAAGAAGGGTAGCCACGGCGGCCACCACGGCGGAGCGTGGAAGATCGCCTACGCTGACTTCGTGACTGCAATGATGGCGTTCTTTATGGTTATGTGGCTCGTTAACAGCGCGTCGAGCCCCACGAAGGAGAGTATTTCTTCGTACTTCCGGAAGCCCGGTATTTTTAATGAAGGTTCAGGGACCCCGCTTCTCATCGGTGGTGCCGGAATTCTGGAAGATGCTTTCGTTCCACCGAAGCTGGAACAAAAGGTAGATCAGAAGCAGAATAAAAATCAGAATCCACAGCCTCAAGTGAGTGGAGAGTCGAAAAAAGATCTCGACAAAAAGTACGAAACCGACGGCAAGCTTGAGCCGGTAAAGGCCAAAGGCCCCGATGAGGTACTCGGCCTCAATTCAGAACAGCGCGAGTCTCGTGAAATACAGAATGAGAAAGACATAGATCGTACCAGTAAAATCAAGAAGCTTGCAGAGGACGCTAAACAGCAGTTGAAGTCTCTGATTGAAAAAACGCCTGAGCTGAGTGCCGTGCTCGGTCAGCTCGATTTCAAAGTAGAGACTGACGGTCTGAAGATAGAGATCATGGATACCGATAAGGTCTCTATGTTCGATAGCGGAAGCGCAAGAATCAAAAAAGAAGCGGAAGATGCCTTTCGAAAGGTCTCGGCAATCCTGCAGAAATTTCCCAATCAACTTGATGTGTCAGGGCACACAGACGCAAAACCTTTCCCAAGTCGAACCGGCGGGTATACCAACTGGGAATTGTCATCGGACAGAGCGAATGCTGCGCGGCGCCTTCTTGAGAACCAGGGATTTCCGACGTCACAGGTAGGAAGCGTTATCGGGAGAGCGGCGACGGAGCCAAAAACATCTGACGACCCCTTAGCCTCTCGTAACCGCCGAATCACCTTGAAGATGAAGTTTGATGTTACGAAGGAGCTCGAGGTCAATCCTGCTCAAGATCCTAGTAAAGCGCTTGAAGACCTACTCGGTCCACTACCTGGGTCTACCCGAACGCCAGAACCAACACTAACACCTACACCCACGCCAACGCGAGAACCGGAACTCGGTGAAGATACACCGACGCCTCGCCCTACACCCGCTCCACCGAAGGATCGGATTCGACTACCAGACGGCCCGCCGATCACCAGTAATCCTGACTACATGCCAGAGGATAAGATCTTTAACGATAACCCTGTAGTTGGTCCGGCGGAGATGTTCTCTGGTCGGTAGAGACCTTCGCTCGCTCAGTCAAAAGTGAAGAGATTACCGTCGAATGCCTGATCGCAGTAAATATGGCGCACATGAGACAACATATTTCCAATTCGATCGGCTACTAGCACACCGCGGCATAGCACTCCGTATTCCCGCGATTCCTCAAGTCCTCTTGCTGCTGGCATTCGTCGAGCCGATCGGATCATTTGTCGCCACTGACGAAACTTATTCTCAAAACACTCGTGTATCAGGGCGGTGCACCCGAGCTCCTTCAGTTTGCCGAGGGATTGGGCGAGCACTCCTCGGTTCAACTCGGGCCGCTGATAGTGCTCGATAGTACTCCAAACAATTTGCTCAAAAATATTCTTAATCTCACTAGTGCTTTCATTTGAATCGAGCCGAAATACCACTTCGTGGTAGAAGTCCGCCATAAATACACACAGTGATACCGTCCGATCGTAACTGTACCCACGAATTCGTGTCTCGCAGTCAACGAGCGCAAAAACATCGGAGGGATTGATGAAGAGTGATTTGTCCAGCAGATGAACAAGGTCGTGCGCTTCCTTGACGGCACGGAGGAATTGCGGAAGCCGAATTAAATCGGGACAAAACTCGCTTTCTCCGTCGGGGGTGAGGTTGTACGTCATAGGGAGTGCTATAGTGATTTGCAAAAGTCCGTGCCGGTGAAACTGGCAACTCTTTTGCCGTAAATCACTATGGATTATTGTTTTGATTCGCATCCGCGAATCGGTATCGTTTTCCAAAAGCCGGGATTTCGCCACGGACCTTTGGAAAACGCTATAGACCAGAGACTCTCCGTACTAACGGCCTCCGGATGTCGGTGCATTACGCTATGAGACTAAGAATATCAAAAAACAAAAATATGAGGCTTGGAAGGTGGTCTTACACTCGAACAGGGTGCTCTTTGGAGGAGCACGCGCTCAAAAGCGTCAAACCGCTCCACGCACGCCAGGGTCTCCGGCTGGTTTCTTTGTGGTGATTCGGCGAAGAATGGAATCAAGTTTATCTATCAACACGTCAGAGGTGAACGGCTTTGTGACGTAATCGGTAACACCTGCCTCTAACGCTGCAGTCACGTTTTCTCGGTAGGCCTCGGCGGTCAGCATCAAGAAAGGAAGTTTTTTAAATCGAGCGTCTGCTCTCAAGGCTCTTAATACATCGAGGCCGTTCGCTTCAGGCATGTTCCAATCACAGATAACAAGGTCGACCGGCTCGGACATCACGATCTCCACGGCCGTTGCCCCGTTCTCTGCCTGTATTACATTTTCGAAACCGATGCCCCGTAAGATCGCCTTCACCATGGTACGGGTAAGGGAGTGGTCGTCTACGACCAAAATCTTGAACTGTTTGCCAAACTTAGTCCCTAAATCCATGGCTATTATCCTGTTTTTATATGGCCGGTGCGGCCCCAGCCACCGCCGCCTATCCTAAGAGTATCGGTCAGCTAGGCAGAAAGGATGAGCAAACATGCACCAAAAATCCTCTCACCTGAAATGACGATGTTACGTAATAATTCCTAGGGGCTTCCGTTGGTACCCCGGCTCATCAAAAATATCCTCAGGTCGCATGCCCATCCACACCAGCCCATCCGAAAAAATATCGCGGTAATCCACCTTTGGCAGAAGCGCGTTGTAGTCCTTATCGCGAAGCTCCACTGAGGTAGGCGGAGCGCCGACAATCCCTGCACCTACCGGCCCACCGAGAACAATCGTGCTACTTGCGTGCCCATGATCCGTACCCACCGAATCCGCACCTACGGTGCCATTCTGAAAAGCTGTCCGCCCAAACTCGGAGTAGACAACGATGACGGTATCCTTGAGCGCATCCATCAACTCAAGGTCCTTGTAAAAGACAGCTAAATTGGATGCCAGCGAGCTGATGAGGCGGGGTAATCCTTGCGTGCCTTCATTTGAGTTTTGGTCGCTGTGGGTATCATAACCCCCCTGCCCCAAGAGAAGTAATGTGTCCCGAGCCGCGTTCACTTGCGATAGCCCCTGTTTCTTTGCTTTGATGACTCTAGCGGCATCGCGGAGGGAGGCGCCAATCCCTTCGCTCGAGTAATTTCCGGCCGAGTTGTTCCCTACCTTCTGCGTGATGACGTCACGTTTCACCGTGACAAGTGTTTGAGAAAGAG
>JAYVGZ010000007.1:0-2090 GCA_043771805.1 Pseudomonadota bacterium | reverse complement strand
CTTTTTTTTCTTCGGCGGCTCTTTCTTTGGAGCTGATTTACATGCTCCAGCAAGCGTTCCCCAGAGACTACGACAAAGCGGGCATGCTCGTTCTTCCTTCTTCTGTACGGAAGCGATATTGAAAAATCGATCTCTACGACCGTCGAGTTCGAGACCTGCGCACACTTGCTTCAGATTTGATTCGAAGCGCCCGAAGGACTGAATAGGCCGTTTCTTCGGGGTCTTCGTTCCGTGTGATTCACCATCACCCCCGACATGGGCTTCGCCGGCAGAGTCAGCAGTTGCATCGGCATCGCTACTGTCATGCTGACCTGCCCCGTGCTGCCCAACTGCCTCTTGAGAAGGCACGACCGTCAGCGCCGCCACAGAAGCAAGCAACACTCCTAAGAGTCCGCAAGATGTAAGAAAAAGTTTATCGACCTGTCGACCCAAAGCCACCGGCACCTCGTTCAGTTTCACCGAGTTCCTCTAGGCTCTTGCATTCCTCGCAAAGAGACAAGTGCTGAACTACAACAAGCTGGGCAACCTTGTCAGCGATGTTGATCTGGTAGGTCTCTGAGCCGCTGTTTGAGAGGATAATCTTAACTTCTCCGCGGTACGAGGCGTCTATCACGCCAGCGTGGGTATAGACTCCTTTCAGCGCCATGCTGCTGCGATCTTTGACGACCCCAACTGAGCCAAGCGGAACGGCGATAAACAAGCCCGTCGATACTACAACCTGTTGGCCGGGAGAAATGGCCGCCGCTTCGCAAGCACGGATATCAAAGCCCGCGTCGCCAGGACGCGGAGCAGAGAAGCGAATCCCTGCCGCTCGCGCCTGGCTGCTCAGAGTGAACCTGAGCGTCGACATCGACTACGCTTCCTGAGCTTTCATGTCGAAGGCGGCATCTTTCATAGAGAGCCGAATCTTCCCTTGACGGTCAATCTCAAGAACCTTCACAAACACTTCGTCTCCTTCGGTGAGAACATCACCGACGAATCGGATCTTCTCCTCGGAGATCTGCGAGATGTGAACGAGTCCGTCGGTACCAGGAAGAATCTCAACGAATGCACCGAAATCAGCGAGACGTTTTACAACTCCCTTGTAGATCTTACCAACAACGGCCTCTTGGGTAAGGCTCTCGATGATAGCGATGGCGCTTTTAACCTTAGCGTCATCGTTACTCGCGATACTTACCGTGCCATCATCAGCAACTTCCATCTTGACGCCACACGATTCAGTAATCGACCTGATGGTCTTACCACCCGGGCCGATGATGTCGCGGATCTTATCTGGATTGATCTTGAATGATACTATCTTCGGCGCGTACTTGCTTAAGGTCTTACGGCCAGACGTAATGACCTTGTTCATTTCGCCTAGAATAAAGAGTCTTCCTTCACGGGCTTGATCCATGGCCTTACCCATGATGTCACGCGACAGACCCTTAATCTTGATGTCCATCTGGAGCGCGGTGATACCAGCTGTAGTTCCGCACACCTTAAAGTCCATGTCTCCAAGGTGGTCCTCGTCGCCGAGAATATCTGTCAAAACAACGTACTTCTCGCCGGTCTTTATAAGACCCATCGCAACACCGGCTACTGGGGCCTTTAGCGGCACACCAGCATCCATCATTGCAAGACTCGCTCCGCACACTGAAGCCATCGAGCTTGAACCGTTGCTCTCTGTAATCTCAGAGACTACGCGACAAACGTATGGGAACCCTTTTCCCTCTGGAATCATGACACGGACGGCTCGCTCTGCGAGCGCTCCGTGACCGATCTCACGCCTTCCTGGGCCACGCATCGGCTTGGTCTCACCAACGGAGAATGGCGGGAAGTTGTAGTGCAACATGAAGCTCTTCGAACCCTCCCCCATAAGGGTGTCCATCCGTTGAGCCTCTGCTTCAGTTCCTAAAGTTGCTACGACGATGGCTTGAGTTTCACCGCGGGTGAAAAGAGCCGATCCGTGTGTGCGAGGAAGAACACCAACTTCAATTGAGATGGGGCGGACGGTCGTTGTATCACGTCCATCAAGACGCACACCTTCATCAAGCGCCATATTTCGCACTACATCGTAGTGTTGCGACTCGAAAACTTTTCCAACTAATTTC
>JAYVGZ010000006.1:0-4125 GCA_043771805.1 Pseudomonadota bacterium | reverse complement strand
GTTAAAGACAGGAGATATTCTAGAGCTGAATGATAATCGCGCCGTCGTAGTGGGTATCGGCCGAACTACCCGTACTTTTCAGTCACAACCTACAATCTTTACGACCTATTCCCGAGCAACCCGCTTTGCTCCTAGGGAACGAAAACTTCTTTCCCTTATCCTTGTGAAGGCGCCACCGGGACAAAGCATCCCAGAGCTTGCAAAGACATCACATCCCGAACGGGGCTAGCAGCATACACTCAGCAAGAATTTAAAAGCCTTACCATTGGTTACTTCATCAAGAATACGGGTATTCCAATTAACTTCGGAATGGCAGTTGGGCTTGGGTTTCTTATCGGCGTGGCCATCGTTGGACAGACATTTTATAGCTTCATTGTAGATAACATGCGCTACCTGGGGATACTCAAGGCCATGGGCGCCTCGAATCACCTGCTGTTTATGATGATCAGCCTTCAAACTGCTGTGGTAGGAGCGATCGGGTGTGGCATGGGAATGGGCATTGCCTCTCTTACCAGCATCCTCTCAAAGAACTCCGAATTGGCTTTCCTCATGCCATGGCAGATCCCAACCCTTACCGTCCTCGCAACCGCACTCATAACGCTCATCACAACTCTTGTAAGTCTTTGGAAGGTAGTGCGGCTTGAGCCTGGAATAGTGTTTCGGGGATAGCCCCAAGGATATTCGATGGAATTAGCGATTTCCTGTAGTGATGTTTCAAAGAGCTATGTGACTGGCAAGACAGTCACACCTGCCCTACAGGGCATCAATCTCGAAATTAAAGCTGGCGAGCTATTTATGCTCGTTGGTCCCTCTGGTTGCGGAAAAACGACTCTTATCTCGGTAATGGCGGGAATTCTTAACCATGATTCGGGTAGCTGCCTCGTCTTTGGAAACGACCTAAAGGGAATGACCGACTACAAGAGGACTGAGTACAGGGGATCAACTATAGGGTTCGTCTTCCAAGCCTATAATCTGATCCCAACACTCACGACTGCAGAGAATGTCACTATTCCTCTCCTTCTCAATGGATATTCACGAGCAAAGGCAATGACGCGCGCTAAAGAGATCCTCGCAGAAGTAGGGTTAGACGCTAAGGTAAAAAGCCTTCCTACAGAACTCTCAGGTGGCCAACAGCAACGTGTTGCCATAGCGCGAGCACTCGCCCATAACCCGCGCCTTATCGTTTGTGATGAGCCTACAAGCGCGCTCGATCATAAAACTGGGGGTGAGGTCATGGAACTTTTTAAGAGAGAGGCGATGAAAGAGCAGCGCACGCTTGTTATTGTGACCCATGATTCACGTATTTTTAATTTCGCCGACCGGATTGCCGTTATGGATGATGGAAGGGTAAGGCAGGTAGCGAATTCGGCTGAAGAATTAAATCCTTAACCAGGAACGAATAACCATGTACAAATTTTACCTGCTCCCGATAGTAGCCCTTCTTGGAATCATATTCGTAATTCGCACGGTAATACTGGGCAGTATACCTCAACCCGTCCAACCTCCAGTAGTAGAGCCTCCCCGAGCTCCGTACGCTCAATTCATCGCAAGTTCGGGAATCATCGAAGCCAGCTCGGAAAACGTAGCGATCGCAGCTCCACTCGCAGGTGTTGTAAAAATTGTATTCATTAAAGTCGGCGATTTTATAAAGGTGGGAGATCCCCTTTTTGCGCTTGATGATCGAGACATTGCAGCAGAACTCGAGGTTCGCAAGGCTCAACTAGAGAGCGCCAAGGCTACGCTAGCTGATGCTGAAACTCAGCTCTCTATTTATCGAAGTGTCTCTGACGCGCGCGCCATGACGAAGGGTGAGCTCCTTAAGCGTCAAAGCACGACTGCCGTGGCGGCCGCTCGTGTGGCTGAGGCCAAATCTCAGGTGAGGGCCTCAGAGACTACTATTGAACGAATGACCATTCGGGCTCCGATCGACGGCCAGCTACTTCAAGTAAAAGTCCGCGCAGGCGAATTTGCCCCGGCCCAAGTACTCGCAAACCCGCTCATGCTTTTGGGCGCCGTTACGACTCTCTCTGTACGGGGCGACGTCGATGAAAACGATGCATGGCGAGTCAAAGCGGGATCTCCAGCTACGGCGGTACTTCGAGGAAACTCTGAGATCTCGTTCCCTCTCACCTTCGAGCGCTTCGAGCCGTATGTCATTCCTAAAAGATCGCTGACTGGTGACAGCTCTGAACGAGTAGATACGAGAGTCTTGCAGGTTATTTATTCGTTCGATCGGAAGCAGCTGCCAGTGTATGTGGGGCAGCTGGTAGACGTGTTCATCGAGGAGAAGTAGTCACTTTTGTGACTTTATCATTATCAAAATGAACGAGGTGTAGGCCGTTATCTAATACAACAATCCAAGCACCATTCGAATCGGTGCCGAGCGGAGCAAAATCAAAATAATTCTCTTCATTGGCTCGCGTGTAGACAATCGATCTGTTCCACGCCGGGCGAGGTCCGTACACAATCAACTGCTTATTTCCGAGTGCCGCAATAAACGTTGATCCGCCGAGCACGACTGATTTCAACTTCGAAAAGTTGTACTGGCTTGCGTCGTGATCGAGGAGTTGAAGTGCGTACTTTCCACTTTCATTGTCCTTCTTTAGCCAACTAATTCGCGCTTGCGCGTTTTGACCGTAGTTTTGATGCCATCCATCTCCGATAACAAACTCCGGCGATGAGGGGCCATTAAATGCGAGTACAGAACGTACTCCTCGGTAACTCGGCAATTCGATCTCTTCTTTTCCATTGAGAAGACGCACATCGCCATCTTGGCCCTGAACATCACCGTATGGTCGACCAATAATCACCGAGTCACCCAAAACATCAACCGCATCGCCAAGCCTCATCATCTTGAGCTCTGTAAACGCCCATGGAAACTTCGTCGACGGGAGAAAACACCCTGTCCGTGTGATGAATTTCGACTCGAAGTAGGTAGCCCAAAGCTTTCCGTCAACCCATTTAAGAGAACTAACCTGACTCCGCTCGCTTCCCTGCTCGAAAACAACTCGTGGGTTATTACCATCGGCATCATACAGTGTAATTCGAATCGGCGCGGTGAGATCTCCTCTCCCCTGTCCGGTTGCCACAGCAATCCCTAGCGGCGTTTCCGTTAGCGCACCGACCTGACCCATGACCATGAAACTTGCCTTCTTCTTTAACGCGTTAACGTTTCGATTGAAAATATCCACTCGCCTTGATGTGGCGCTGTACGCGGCAAAACTCGCGTCCAAAGTGAACACCCCGGCATAATCGGCACTGATGGGCGGCAGCGTTTCCGCTGAAGCAGGCGCTGCGAGGTGACCACTTAAAAGTTGGAGCGCGCAGCTGGCAAGGGATATCAGTCGACAGATCTCACAGGCTTTCATTTTCCTCTTTCATTCGGCTTTATACGAGAAAGCAATCGCCGCTCGACAGCAATCTAATACCTTCTCTTTTAGGCAGCACGCACGCCGCGCAGACAGTATGGACTATCTTCTACACGGTCAAGTTAAGAGAGCAAAGCGATTCCGTTACTTCTATGTTACCATGCAATTTTCAGGCACCCGTGGTGGCAGTAGCAGAGACATCGACCTCTCTTTGCCGGCGATCCATCAACCTGACCAGTGCGCATTCTTGCCGGAACGGAACTACGAGACGATCAAATATGCACTATCACCGCACTATCACCGCACTATCAATATAGGACTATTTGAATGGCGAACTGACACTTCAACCTTGATATACCAAGTTTTTCTCAATAACCTTGCCTGGATTCTGCGTCGCTTGGACTACTATCGAGTTTGATCATCAACTACTCGACTGGAAGATCCTTAGGGTAGAACGACTCGCGTGTCTCTCATATGTGATGTCAGGTGGGCTGCGCAACCGTCAACTGTACCCAACCATGCTGTACCGAATGATGAAGCGAATTGATTCTCTTTTAGATTTTGTGCCTCTACTATTTGCTACGCGGATGTTAGTCATTCTTGAGAAGAAAAAAGTGAAATCATGAGTTTCAATCCCGAGTTGGAACGTTGTGTCGTTTCTCAACTATGTCAAGATATCGTTTGCGATTCCCGGTCACCTTTACTCTTGGGCCTACCGACGCGAATCTGTGAACTTAAATCGCGCAACTCTAATTAC
>JAYVGZ010000005.1:0-5430 GCA_043771805.1 Pseudomonadota bacterium | reverse complement strand
TCAATCCAACCCGGAGGGAGCAAGTGCTCATCAAGACGATATTTAATAGACTGAGCAAGTTCAAGGGCTTTATTGTTGATTCGGTTCGTTTCTGTGAATACGACAACATCAAATGGGAGAACGACGACGACCTTTTTCAGCGGTGGTGTAAAGGTACGACAGGCTTTCCGATCGTGGATGCTGGAATGCGCGAGCTCATCGCAACCGGGTTTATGCACAATCGGGTAAGAATGATCGTTGCCTCTTTCTTAGTAAAGGACCTGCTGGTCGATTGGCACTGGGGCGAGGCATTCTTCGCTCAGCATCTCACTGAGTACGATCCAGCCGTAAACAATGGAAGCTGGCAGTGGGCTGCTTCTACCGGCTGCGATGCTCAACCTTATTTTCGTATCTTTAATCCCTGGTTGCAGCAGAAGCGGTTTGATCCGGAATGTGAGTACATAAAGAAGTGGGTTCCGGAGTTATCCGGAGCCTCTGCAAAAGAGATCCACTCTTTGGAGGAGGATACGGTTTACCGTCCGGGTTCTTATCCAAGGCCAGTTGTTGAGCACAAGGTGCAGAAGATTTTGGCTACTGGGTTGTTTAAGGAACTTTAGGAGACGAGAGCACTATTTGTCAGAAACCTTCAGTGACTGGCGCTCCGCTGTGTTGACCAAGTAAACTTGCCCAGTCTTCTCGTCGGTGACGTATTCGATGCAAACCGAGACTCCTTTAGAACAACTATCAGCTATGTCTCTACAACTACCTCCGATGGAGCACCCGTTGTCATCTGCGCCTCCCGTCTGCGCCAGCATTTCTGCTACCTTCATTTTTTGTGCCACGGTCAACATAATTAAGCTCCTTCTGAGTGCACTCTATCCAGCGACTGCTACTTTGCCAATTTCGGCGGCAGAGAGTACGGCGAGCACGCCAAGAATTTGTAGACATCTTTTCATGGTCTTTGATCCTCGGACGCGCAGCAACTGTTACCGAGGTGATAGGCTAAACTGCAACCATTCTACCGGCCAGCAGATTTTTTAAGATGAGAAAAAAGATTGGCACGAGAGGGATTTGGTAGCATCCGCGATTTCTCGCAAGATGTTCCCGCTGAGGTAGGGTGGAGTTTGCGACTGGGGTTTTTGAGTCCCTCAACTTCTTTAGTACCAAGACTTTCGAGTGCCCAGAAAAGGACTTGAACCTTCACACCCTTGCGAGTAGTGGATTTTGAATCCACCGCGTCTACCATTCCGCCATCCGGGCCGAGCCACTGTTGTAGACAAAACCGCGGAACAATTCAAGGCGCTCACCACTCATGCAGCAATCTGCTGCTCAAATTGGCCTAAGGCTCTGCGAATTGTGCCCTCTAAGACAGTAGCAAGTTCCTCTGCCCCCCTTCCACCCGGCTCAATTGGTTCAAGAAAATCCAAGCTAATCGCTACTCCGTATGGAACGGGGCGGAATTGGTACCGAAGGAGCTCCCAGTTTCCCTTCACTGCTACTGGCTGGATAATAGCCGACGGCATGCTTTTTAACAGAGCTTCAAAGCCAGAGCTCTTAAACCGTTTCATCACCCCATCTCGTGCCCGCGTTCCTTCAGGAAAAATGCACGCAACTTGGCCCTGCTCCTCCTTCCTTCGCCCGAACTCTTCAATAGCGGGAATCGCCTGCTTAGCATCCTTGCGATCGATCAGTACTGATCCCAGAGTGCGCAGGGCGAAAGAAATGCTCGGTATACCTTTCCCTAGCTCTTTTTTTGCGATGAACCCTAGTTCGCGGTCCCTCATCAGCCACATCATCATCGGGATATCGTACATGCTTTGATGGTTCGCGACTAAAATCACGGGGCGCCCTGGGGGAAGACTCGGCCTACGGATCACCTGGAATGATGCGCCTGCACAGAAGCGAATATTAAGAATGATGCTCAGATTCATTAGGTCCAATACGAACTTTTGTAGGCCTCGGCTAAAGGGGTGTACGAGGAGCTGAAGGACATGAAAAGTGACCAGAATGCCGCCGAAAAAAAGGAGGAAGAATGGTGTCATGCACCAGCTGATCAATCGTCTGAGGGTGGACATTAATTGTCCTCCCCTACGAATTGCCGTCGACGTCGTTGCATCCCGACTGCGTGTTGCAGTTTTTTAATTATCACCGCACTTACGTCTAAGTTGGTTGCGCTCTCCGCCGCAACTTCAGCCCTCGTAAGAAGCTCTTTTGCGCGATTAGTAGACAAATTACTCATATGGAGATGTCGCACATCGTCTAATAATACTGAAAGAGCTACCGCCACGAGTTCTAGATTCATTTCAGCAAGTTTTAAATCGGGGGACCGAATCTTTTGAAGGGCCTCACCTAAGGCGAGGTCCTCCGCAGAATCAGCTACCGGCAGGGCGCTAGACCCTGCCCACAACGCGATGCTCACGGTTATAAAATCGCACACTCTACACTCCTCTATGAGAATCCGCGCTACGCGTGCTGGTCTCGGGTTGAAGGAGTCGTCCGGCTTGCGCTCAATGTAAGCCTCTACGTGGCCGTTCAGTGCGCGAATCTGTTTATAGTGGACCGCAATATCCCCGACCAAGTGAGCCGGTAGTACCTCCCGAAGAAGAGCTGCAAAACTTGGAGCATCTATTTCAAGGAGTAGAGAGGTGGCCATACCGCAGCGTTAACACCGTTTGACTAAGATAGGTTCTATCAGTAACCTTTAATCTCTAAGAGAAGCTTATCGTTCAGCTAGTTAGGTAGTGCAATCACAAGAGGATCAGGCAGCCTATCTAGCCTCTCCGACGTACAGTCGTTACTATCAGATCGGAGTGCGACAGGCGAGAGGTGTGCAGCGTTCGGGCTCGTCGTTGTAAGACGCTGCCTCAGGTAGGTGGAAATATTAGTCATGCAGACAGTTAATCGCGCTAGCAGACATTTCGTCGACGCCGTATCTTCCGGTATCACCTCAGCCGTCGCTGCAGTATTATTCCTTGGTATCTCTTCAATGCCCGTAAGCGCTGATGACTACATTTCACCCGAACTGGTGAAGGTTACTACCCCCTATTATCGTCCCGGGACAGGGCCATTCTCACCGCCTATGGGCACCTACAACTATACGGTGAGTTGGCAGGGAATTTCGGCTGCCTCGGCAGCAGTTACCTTTTCGAAGAAAGAGGATAAATACGTCGTAGAGGCGGTCGCCCGGACATACAGCGGGATAGACCTTCTGTACAAACTCCGGTACACGGCAATAGGCGTTCTTTCAATGTCCGATCTCACTCCTGTAAGCCTTACGATAGATCACCAGGAGAACTCCCGAATCAAGAATATAGAAGTTCTCTTCTCGCCTGATGGTGGAGAAGTGTCTTCCACACGAACCCGTGTCGGCAGCACGGAAAAAAAAGCCCTCAAATTTCAGCCTAACAATATGACGTTAGATCCGATCGGTGCCGGGTTTCTAGCCCGAAGCCTGGATTGGAAGGTAGGCGAAAGTAAAACCTTTGACGTCTTCAACGGCAAAAGTCGTTACCTGATAACCCTCACTGCCG
The DNA here is from genome assembly GCA_043771805.1 of Pseudomonadota bacterium. Classification (GTDB taxonomy): domain Bacteria; phylum Bdellovibrionota_C; class UBA2361; order UBA2361; family OMII01; genus JAYVGZ01. The sequence continues at coordinate 1,921 of JAYVGZ010000005.1, read as the reverse complement.
TGCGGCGAGAGACGATCGAACACCAAGGAAAACTCCACGACTGCTTTGTCATCTCTCCCCGAGTTCGCAATCTTACAACCACAAAAGCGGTGGAAAAGCTTCGTGAAGCCTTTATCTACGTGACAGCAGATGATCGGCGCGACGTTCTTAAGATAGTCAGCAGTGTTTTTATTGGCAGTGTCGTGACAGAGCTTGAATCCTTCGTCTCAACCGAAACTGAATCTACACCAGTTCTCATCGCGCGCTCTGATGGCAAGGAGGTTGCCGGTAGAGCTCAAATGCGTTAGCCCCCAAGCCCTGACAATGCACTCTGCTGCGAATTTAGTTTGCCAATAATCGACTCGAGCCTTGCATACTGCCCCTTAAGGATAAATTCCTGCTGACTAAGAGCCCTCTCTAGTTCCGATACTCTTTTGTTATACGAATCTATAGAGCTCTGATTTCCTCGCTCAGCAAAATCAATGAGACCATTGAACTGCGTGTACTGAGCAATGGTACCTCCCACGCTCGCCAAAGAATCACCGAGTTTCCGCGTAATCGAACGTACACTTTCAGGATCGCTCGCTACCGATTCCTTGAATTTAGTAGAGTCGAAACTCAAGGTGCCGTTGCGCTCCGTCTTGATGCCTAGATCGCCGAGTGTATTGACCAGTCCAGAGCTAATGGAGGAACTGGAGAGTGCGCTCCTGACCGACCCCAGAAAACCCTCGTCAATTGATGTTGATGCAAGCGGACCAAAAACAGCATTCTGCCCCGTCTCGCCTGCCGAGACTAAATCGTTGTCAGCAATGTATTTTACGACGTCGTTATAGGCGTCTACAAAACTTTGAACCGTTGTTGCGGTGGTTGATGCGTCATCACCAACAGTAATTGTGGCAGCGCCTGTCGATTGTAGGTTGAGCGTGACACCCGTGATTACATCGCTCACCGTGTTGTTCGACCTGGTGAAGGTGCCCGAGATACCCGAAACGGTAAACTGTGCATTTGTTGCCTGACTAGTCGTAGTTGAAGCAAAGGCTCCGGACCCCGCTGACGTGATTTCACTTCCAACGCTCGTTGAGAGTTGGCCTAAACTGGTTCCTTGATTGTTTGAATTGATGACGATTGCGTATGAGGGCGAGGAAGTTGTCCCAACATTTACGAGAGATGCTTCTGCCTTCGAGCTACTGGAATTAAACTGGCTGACGAAATCCGCTGCTGTTGTACTGCTTGTAAGCTCTACCGCTACCGATTCTTGATCTGTGCCGGTTCCAACTTGAACAGTGACCGTTCTATTTGCCGCTGCTGCGCCATTATTTATCGACGAATTAATAGCCTGGCTAGTAGAGGTGTATCTGTCATTGAAGGACGAATTTCCATTCTTTGCCAAGGATAAAACATTCACCGCGTAAGATCCGTTGCCGGCGGCATTCGCCGCGGTGGCAGTCACTCGCGTCTCACTGGAAGACGCCGCAGTTTTTGCTAGCACTGTACCATTAATGTCGCGAAATTTATCTGCTGTGCCTTTTAAAGTCTCTAGAAGCTCGCTGAGCTTTGCAAGCGAAGAGTTGGTATCTGTGAGAGTAGAAATCTTCGTCTGGAGTGGTTTTATCTGCGTGGACCGGCGCTGATCTAGAATCGACGCGATGATGGAGGTGGAGTCAATCCCTGAAGCGAGCCCGGAAAATGTTACTGCACTCATATATACTACCTATGTGAAGCAATCCTTTGCTTACAAGGAGGTATCGACAGTGGATTCGCTTCCTAAAGGTATTTCTGTTGAAGTGTTACCAGACTCACAGTTGAAGATCGGGAATCTGCCTGAAAGTACTCGGATATTGGGTTACTGTAGGAGGAATTCGTATTTTTCTGATTTAACCTAAAAACGTTTTTAGGTTTAACTATCGCGCATGAGCCGACGAACTTATGGGGATTCGCTCAC
>JAYVGZ010000004.1:0-4448 GCA_043771805.1 Pseudomonadota bacterium | reverse complement strand
GATAGTGACTTTTCGGGGTTGTATCCACGCCGATCGTAGAGCTTGCGCGGCGTGCGGGTTTTTATGTTCCGCGGGCTTTTGGACATCCTCTAAGATTGCTCCGTGCTTAGGCGCGGTGGTGATAAAGCTTGCTGACCCGTCTCATCCTCCGACGGCTCCAGATCAAGTGTATGCACCGCAGAGCCAGAGCTGAGACCAAACCTCGTGAGGTCTGGCTCCTAAGAATTAAAGGACTCATCCACAACCCGCTTCAGCGCCTTCTCTTTGCGAATCGCCAACAGCCGAGTGTTGAATAGTGACCAGAAAAGCGGCTGTGGAAGCCGCTCGCGCTCAGCAGCTAACCGAAGAACTGTATCTTTGAGATCTTGCACTTGTCCCGCAACATAGGACTGTTGAACGGGATGAACATCTGTATCGAAATTCACACTGTTTTCAGTTTCAACGGAAACGCCAGAGCCGGATTGTTCGTCGTCTTTCATCTCTTGTACCGAGACCGTCAGTAAAATAAAAACCTCTACCGACTCACGCAGCCAAGACCGCCCGGAGTACGAACATCTCGGCAACCATTGCGCCGCTCTTGCTGGCTACATTTTTGCTCACTTGGAGAAAATCCTGATGGGCACCTATCTTGTTGCGGACGGTGTTGACTTGGAGGCGGATTGTTCCAGCCTCCACCGTTATTGCTGTTATTGCTGTTATTGCTGTTATTGCTGTTATTCGCCCTCTCCCGCTCTCGCTCAAGGCGCTCTCGCTCTGCTTCTGCGCGTTCCCGCTCGCGTTCTAGCTCCCTACGCTCCCGGCGCGCCTGGTCGATGTCGCGTTGCTGGTTACCGTAACCGCCATTATTGTAGCCCCCATTGTTGTAACCACCGTTGTTACCGTAGCCGAAGGGGCCATCACACCCGGTGAACACAACAACTGAAAAGATGACCATGAAAAAAATCGAGGCGCGACAAGTCTTCATAACGTACACTTTACAAAAACGAGGATAATAACGAAACCAGGGACTAATGAGGGAAAGATTACTTCAGGAGCCGTATCTGTACAACCGCGATGATGGAAACCTGAGTTTTCATGCCTGAACACTTTCGCTTGGGCGCCTAGAATGAACCCTGCCATTTGCGATAATCATTCATGATCTTGACAGCATAGGTGACGACCTCCGGGGGCACTCGCCGCTTTCCATCAGTTGCTGAGTCGACCCTACCTGGCCCCCAATTGTAAGCAATTAGTACAAAAACCCTGTCTCCGGCGTACATCTCCTCTAGATGTTTAAGGTATGCTACGCCAAGTTTAAGGTTGTAACCCGGATCGGTAAGGTGACCTCTCGGTATCTCCTGTTTATCGGCCAGCCATGCTCCGGTCCTGGGCATTATCTGCATTAACCCCTCTGCCCCTTTGTTGGAACGCGCTAGGGCATTGAAGGTGCTCTCCGACTTAATCACAGCTGCCACAAAGAGTGGGTCGAACTGCTGAGTTTTACTCTCAGCTACTATCGCTGCTGCTAATTCGGCCGCATCCTTCCTTTTTGGAGCGTATTTTCGAATGACCTCAAGAACTTTTTTAACTAGCTGCTCCGAGCTCGGCCGGCGGGGTTCAGACGTTACCGGCGCTACTCGACTTACCGTATGAACTGTTTTCAAAACAGGCTCTTCTCTCGCTAACACCGGTTGGGGCGGGAGGACCATTTGTTGTACGCGTTCTCGAAATGCAGGAAGGGCGTACTGAAATGCTAGCCGATCCATCGTTTCGGTTTTGACTATTAGCGCACGGTTCGGGGACGGAAGTTTGACCTCCGTCGAGCAGTAAGCGACCAGTACTGCGCATAAAAGCGCAAGGGCTGGTGCAACCATTATCGGCACCGTTCGCTGTTGCGACGGGAGCAATGTTGTGGGTGATGCTGAGGAAGGCACGGAGAGAGCCGAAGGAATCAAACGACCACGAGGGGCAACCGCCGTAAGCACCGGCTCGGGAAACACCTGCTCTAGAAACACCGGTGCAGGAGCAGGGACCGACTTCAAGTCCGACCCACGCCGAGCTATCTTTGAATGACCTGTAAGGTCGCGACTAGGGAGTTCCACACTACTAATGTCCGCTTACCGAGCTAGAGTGCTTCTAACTATTTCTAAGATTTGTTTTCAGGATGCCGAACGTGAGACTGGGCAATACCCGTTCCACAACCTAAACTGCTGACTTACCGAGCACCTGCGAAGACGAACTCCACGCGTCCAATGAAGGACCTGGCCGGGGAAGCGCACCGATACTGGACGTAATCACCGCTGCTGCATACGGGAGTGCCTGCACAACGAGCGCAAAACACCACACTATTCCATCGCTGTTTTCACAACCAAAGCGAATAATAATCCCCACCGCGCTAGCGATAAGCAGGCCAGCGAGCAGGAACTCCTGATACACAAAGAGTAACGCCTCGAGAAGCCGAGATCCCGATTCGAGTTTAGGAGTACGGCGAAACGGAAACACGGAGGTGAATAACCCCCGCACTACTGCGCTAGCAACAGTATGGGTGAGCGAGCTACCTGCGATCATTGCAAGCGCCGTGCGTGGCGCCCCGATCCGTACTCGTTTGAAATAGGTAACGGCGGTGCCGACGACCCTCAGAAGGACCAAGGCCACAGCAGGAAAAACAAAGATTGGCTCAGGGAAGTCAGTCTGCAAAGGATCGCAAATGAGGACGGCGCTCCATATAAGGGCGGCAACAGTGAAAACTGCATGCAATCCATCTCCGAGCCACGGCAGCCACCCCTTGATAAAGTGATACCGCTGCGCTCCCGAAAGCCCTGACTTTAATCCGACGATCTCTTTCCAGTACCTCCTCAGTATTCTCATGGCACCGTACGCCCACCGAAACCGTTGAGTAGCGTAGGCTTGGTAGGAATCCGGCACCAATCCAAAGCCGAACGGATGATCGATGTAAATATTGCGCTTCCCTTTAAGGAGCATTCGCAATCCTAGTTCAGCATCCTCACAGATACACCACTCGGCCCAGCCCCGGAGGTCGTCCAAGATTTTGCGTTGGACTAGCGATAACGTGCCGTGCTGAATAATTGCGTTATCTTCGTTCCGTTGTACCATTCCGATTCGGAAGAATCCTGAATACTCGTCATTCTCCATCCGTTGAAAGGTAGAATGTGCCCATTCGCGGTGCTCCTGCGGCGCCTGAACTACGGCAATACTATCGTCATCAAAGTAAGGAACTGTCGCGCTCAACCAGTTCGAAGAAACGAGATAATCAGCGTCCACTATTCCAATCACTTGAGCACGAGGGTCCGTCACTTTAAGAGCAAAGTTTAGAGCACCGGCCTTGAATCCTGGCCATCTGCCGAGTGAATAAAATCGGAAACGAGCCCCTAGCTGCGCGCAGCACCTCTCAAGTGGCCGCCAGGCCGACTCATCAGCCGTGTTGTTATCAACTACGATAACCTCAAAGGTAGGATACTCAAGTTTCGCTAGACTTTTCAGCGTCGCAATAACTAGTTCAGGCGGCTCCCTACAACATGCGAGGTGTATCGAGACAAATGGAGCCTTCCACCCATTCGGCGCGGTCGCAGGGGGATACTTCTGCTTCAAGGGGCGGTCGCCTACAACATCACTCATCTCGGCCGTATCTGAGAGAAAGATGCAGGCGAGAAGGGCTTGAGCTGCAACTGTAGCCGTCCAGAACAGAACATCCCATGAGGAGAAGTATTGCCCCGCGGCCTCCCGAGCAAGTAGCACGCACCCTGTAACCACAACCTGTATCAGAATTATGGCCAGCGCTTCACCGAAGAAAGAAAGCCGCGGCCGACGTGAAAGGTAAAGCACCATGATTAAAGCCCCAAGTGCAGCCGCCGACCACGCCCACGCGCGCCACTCAGGGTCTTCGAGAACCGGCCCGGTGAGCGGAAATTTCTCGACTCTCGTCGCTGTCATCATCCCCCAATGCTCCCCTGCCCGCCCTTCAAGTTGACTTTTCCAGGGCTGGTCGAACGCTTCGATAACATTGTAGGGGATCTTTAGCTGTGTGGCCTTCTGCACAAAAGAGCGGATAAACTCTGCCTGGTTGATCTGTGTCGGCTCGGCCGCACCGCGCTGCGGACCATCACTTGGCCATCCCGTTTCCGCTATAATCACCGGCTTTGATGGGTATGCGTGCTGCACCGTACGGTACTTTTCCAGTACGTACTCAACCGCCTGATTTGCAGGGATCTCCTTCCAGTAAGGAAGTATGTGGATCGCGATGAAGTCTACCTCTTGAACGATCTCTGGGTGATTGAGCCAGAAGTCCCACGGCTCAGCGGTTGATACCGGTGTACGAAGCGCTTTCCTAGCGCGCCGCAGATAAGCCACTAGCATCTCCGGGGGTACCGACTTCTGCAGCTGAGTTTCATTCCCCAGAATTACCCGAGGTACGTTCCGGTTGGTTTTAGCTATACCTATAACAGCGCCAA
>JAYVGZ010000003.1:0-3332 GCA_043771805.1 Pseudomonadota bacterium | reverse complement strand
GAAAGATGGCCGGGCTCCCGGTGCTGTGTCGATCGCCGCAGCCCGCCCTCTTGTTTGTAGTGTGACAACCGGCTCGAACGATTTAGTCTCCGGGACCATCGATTGGGTCGCCGGGGTTGAAGGGGCCTCGCACCTGCTTCTCTGGCTGACTGATGAATCGAATGAAGCTGCCTTTCCGGGGCAGCCTCTCGCCGCTTTGGTTTCCTGCAGTCATCCCGGTGTGGTCTCGCGCGACGTACCGTCACTCGATCTTCTCACCTCTTCTCGATCCGTCAAGCTTTCTGACGTGCCAGCTACGCGGCTCTCTTTAGCAGCATCGACACTCCTTGAGCAGTGTTTAGATCTCGTCGGCGCTCTTGAGGCCGCTGGGATCTGCGAGCGAGTTCTTGAGATAACCTGCGGCTATGTGCGTGTTCGCGAACAATTCGGAGTACCGATAGGCGGTTTTCAAGCCCTTCAACATTCAATGGCGAATGCGTATGCGCAATCCGAAAGCTTGTCTGCGCTTGCACGTTTCGGTGCTTGGAGTGTTGTCTCATCGCCAGAACAAATACCACTTGTATCCCGTGCGGCCAGTTTACACGGTGCAGTCGTAGGGCCTGCCGTTTGTGAAGCTGCTATTCAGGCCCATGGTGGCATTGGTTTTACCTGGGAGTATGAACTTCACCTGTATCTTAGGCGCGCACAGACTATTGCAGCGCTGTACAGGTGGGATGAAAGGAGGGTAGCTCACCTGCTTAACAAGGCAGTGGTTTGTTAATCTAATCTACTCTACTTCGCTGGCTTCTTATTGGCTCCCTTTCCCTCGCTTTTTGTTAATTTTCTCGGAGCTTTTCCCTGCCAGCTCGCTAGGAGAGAGGTCTCCAAAAGCTCGCACCAGATGTGAACAAATGTAATATGGAGCTCTTGTATTCGTTCAGTTGAGGTAGAGGGCACAACGAGAGCGATATCGCACAGCGGTGCTATCTTGCCGCCGCCTTTTCCAAGAAGGCCGATCACTTTTGTCTTCTTCTGCCGAGCAGCCTGTATTGCACGCAACACGTTACCTGAATTTCCAGATGTTGAGATCGCGATCAGCGTATCTTTTGAGGTACAAAAAGTTTCTGCGTGTCTAGCGAATACGTCTTCAAATCCGATATCGTTCCCCCAACAGGTGGCAGTAGAGGCATCCATGAAATGCATAGCTTTAATTCCAGGGCGGTCTCTCTTGTATTTGGCGACGAGCTCTTCACACAGATGCATCGCGTCACAGGTAGACCCGCCGTTCCCGCAGGCGTAGATAGTGCCGCCTTGCTTGATAGTTTTGGCTAGATGGGCGGAAGACCGCTTCAAGAGCTCAAGCAAGTTCACATCATTCCGCACGGCAGTTTTGGTAGCGATAGCCTCGTCAAGAATGGAGGTGATCTGTTTAATCATAAGATAATGAGCTTCGAAATTTCGCGGCGCCTGATTGCGAGACTTTTGACACTATTACACGTTGTGTAATCCCATTGCTGCCCCCCTGACAAGATACTACAGTGTTGTCAGCGCAAAAACTGCAGATACCAGGAGTCGATAACAACCATGAATGAGTACAAGATTTGGCTAGCAAAAATTTTGACAATTGGCGTGCTCGTTCTGTTCATACTCCCGATCGGAATCGGGTTGATTGGCGCTATCGGTGGTGTTGATGCCGGCCCAAAGGTTTCCGTCGTTGAGATTACGGGCGTAATAGAGGATTCGACGGAAATCCTTGCGGCGCTCTACCGCGAGTCGAGGGACAAGCATTCGAAGGCTGTTGTGGTGCGAATAGACTCTCCCGGCGGCGCAGTTGCTCCTTCAGAAGAGATTTATAGTGCTATCCAGAGACTCAAGCACGAGAAACCAATTGTAGTCTCCATGGGTTCCGTTGCCGCATCGGGTGGCCTGTACGCCTCCCTGGGCGCTTCTCGTGTCTTTGCCAACAGAGGAACGCAAACTGGTTCAATCGGCGTCATCATGCAGCTTCCAAACTACGCCAGTGTGGCCGACAAGGTAGGGGTGACAATGGTGACCGTAAAGAGCGGGGCCCTCAAGGACACCGGAAACCCATTTAGGCCAATGACGGACCAGGAGAGAGTGTTTCTAGAAACAACCACGGCTAAAGTACACGACGTTTTCATTCGCGCGGTAGTCGAGGGACGAAATATACCTGAAGAGAAGGTTCGTTCATTCGCTGACGGACGCGTATTGCTCGGAATCGAAGCAAAGGAGCTCGGCCTAGTGGACGAATTCGGAGATATTTACGATGCTGCTCGTGCCGCGCTCAAGTTAGCCAAAGAAGAGATAAAGGATGACCAGCTTCCTGAGCTTGTATATTCCAACAAGAAAAAGGGTGCCGTAGCGAAGTTTCTTGAGGGGGTATCGTCGCTTTCTTATTTTATCTCCTCAGCGACCAGTGTGATGCCAAATATCTTTTCTTCGAACGTAGGTGGGTCAATTCCGGTTGCGCGGTACACGGCGAACTAAATACAACCATTGTTTGCTCGATCGTTAAGTAGATAACCGCCTTAACGGCTGTTTAATCCAGCTAGGCGGTGCCTTCCTTACTATTTTATCCTCTCAAAGCCCGCTGTTTCTGCCGATCTCTCGTTGTGGGGTTCGCGGTATCTCGGGCTACCCTGGGTCGGATTGAATGTGCGGCGAGGCGACGAACGAATGAGAGCTGAGCATCGGAGGATCTTTGGTAAGGTGGAGCAAGAATCGACTCTTGCCGGCTTGGTCCCTGTTGGGAGCCTCCTCCTTATTGTTTTTGCATGGGCTAGATACCCACTTCGTGAACATGTCGGGTTCAATCTCGATGAATCGATCATTTTTACGGGTATTGCTCTCTCCTTTCTTCAATTAAGCCGAGGGCGGTGGTTGTTTGCCTTCGCGCTCGGCCTTGCGCTCTGGATTTATGGCTTACTTGGCTTCGGCGACTTTGCACTCGTAATCGATAGTGGGTCAAGGGCAGACGCCGGTTACTGGGTACGGCACGGATTTTCGCCAAATGGGGCAATTATATCTTGCTCGCTAGGGCTCGGAATCAGCGTCATCTCTCGGCGTTTTAGAAGAAAGTTTCAGACGTTGCTAGGGCTCGTTCTAGCGATGTTGGCGCTCTCGCTTTCTGCGGTGGCGCTCTGGGGACACCTTAATGGAATCCAAGCTGCCTACACCTGGGGTCGCTTCGAGGCGCTTTCCTGGTCCGCAAGTTTTCTGTTTTTGCAAGGAGCCTCACTTTTGGTAGCCATTTGTCGATGGCACTCGGATCCTGACAGTCGGCCAACAGAGCGGCAGATGACCGTTGCTCTCGGTCTGTCGTTCTCTGTTGG
>JAYVGZ010000002.1:0-4297 GCA_043771805.1 Pseudomonadota bacterium | reverse complement strand
AAAGTCTTTAGCGAAGAGCGAGCCGGCTGAGTACGTTGAAGCAGTGAGAGCTCGCCCTATCAATACGAACTGGTAAGGGCTAATCGATAAGGTTCGGCGCGCTGTTTGCAAACTACCACCAACCTCGCCAGCATGCCGAATAATGCGCCGATTCGAAAGAGTTATCTCGGGGAATGAATCGGTAGTCTTGGTGCGGCGTGTTGTTGTCTCGGTAACCCAGGGCCGTTGCTGCTGCGCTCAAGTGGTAGTGAGGGTGCCGCTTGCGGCAAGCGCTGCAGCTCGTTGTCGTGTTACCTCATAGAGCAGAATCGAGGCGGCGCAGCTCACATTGAGTGAGGAGAGTGTTCCAACTATCGGAATTTTTACGACAGCGTCGCAGATATCCCAGTAGCCTTTCGACATACCGACTGTCTCGTTTCCTAGAACGACGAGGGTCGGGCGGGTGAGGTCCTGAGATGATAGTAACGTATCTGTCTTGCCGCTACTTCCGATAACCTGAAAATCGTGGCCGGAAGCGCGGGCTGCTGTTACCCAATCGGAAACATCGACATGAGATTGCGCGGTTGCCACAGGGGTGGAAAAGAGTGCTCCCATGCTTCCTCGCACGACATACGGGTCATAGACATCTACGGCGTGACCTGTAACGATCACCCCTTGGACGCCGAAGGCATCAGCAGAGCGGATCGATGAGCCTAAATTACCTGGGCTCGCCGGACGGTCGAACGCGACTACCAGGCCACCTGAGAGGGCTGGAATCTGGGCTGGCACAAGCTTTCGCATTTCGACTACCGCGAGAAGCTCAGACGGATCATCTTTCTCGCTTAGTTTGGCGAGAAGGTTCGGGGGAAGCTCGTAGTGTACCCGCGCATTGGCTTGGGCGAGCACCTGACTTGCCCAACTTGAGAGCTTCCTTCCTGCCGCAAATAAAATGGCCTCAAAGACCCATCCGTTCTCCATTGCTAAGGTGATCTGCGAGACACCCTCGACGAGGAACTGGCCGTACCGGAAGCGTTTCTCACGGTTCCGTTTAATGACATCTGCGCGCTGGAAATTGTTGTCCTCAGAGCGGATCGAGATAAGAGGGGGCGTTTTCATGGAGTAAAAAAGATCTAGAACTTGTTAAAGCAGTTTTGCGACTCTCACTTCATTGTACGCTTCACTAGAAGCATAAAGGATCGAGCGCAGTCGAACGTTGTATTGTTAGGTAAACTAAGTCACGAATAATTGAAAGATTCTGTATCTTTAGTGCAATCGGTTTTGACAGAAGTACATCATAGTTACTATAACCGAAGTACTTGTTGTCTCTCGCCAGGTTGTTTTTTAGCGAGGTGTGAGAAAAAAAATCACTCCAAGCAATTCTCCGTTGTTGGTTGATAACTGAGGAGGATTCGGTCGGCAAGGGTGCAAGAGGGATTTTCCGTAAGGTGTCCCTCCTTCGGTTTTTTGGTCGTAGTGAAATCGAGTTGTGTCTTTCGAGGGGTCTTACCTCTTCTGATTGCCAACTTTTTCTGTAGCTACTTTGAGATGGAGAAGAGGCCCACGTGAATAAGTCTGAACTGATCGAGCAACTAGCAGAGCGTGCCAAACTCAATGTTGTACAAGCAGAAGAGGTGGTTACGCTTATCTATAGAAAGATGAGAGACACCCTCATTAGCGGCGGAAGGATAGAGATTCGAGGATTCGGAAGCTTTGTAGTTAAGGAGTACGGAGCCTACGAAGGGAGAAACCCGAAAACTGGGGAAAAGATCCCAGTACCACCGAAGAAGCTCCCTTTTTTCAAGGTGGGTAAAGAGCTCAAAGAGCGGATTGATGAGCTTGACGACAAGGCTGCGGCAGCAGCAGCAGCGGTGGCAGCAGGCTCCAAGTAATTACCTAAAGCTTGTCCACAGACTTGACGTTGCACGTTAGGTCGAGAAACATAATTTATTGCGTTTACTTAGAAGAAGAATTTAGGGGAAAATATGTCAATTGATTGGTTGATGGACATTGAGCGAGCTCTCGAGAACGGAAGAGAGATTTTTGCGTGTCCCGGCGTTGGGAGAAATCAGTGGCAGATCAGCAAGTCAATCGACGATCTACGGAAGATTGCGCAGCGAGCTGCTGATACAAAAAAGATGGCTGTCAACATCGTTCGTCTTGCCCTTAAGCAAGACGCTACGGCTGGAGATCTTTTTTTGGTTCCTACAACCATCGATGAGCCAGGTCCTCGCGGTGAGCCGAGTGTTAAGTGGTCAACGGTTGAAACTAGGGAAGCGGCTGAGATGATGCGGGATGTTAAGCATGGACCGTGTCCGTTTTTTGCGATGCAAGTCGAAGAGACCCTCGATTCAGCGAAGCCCGTTTAATTTTCGGTTTTGTTGTTGCCGGAGAGAGTATGTCGACTTCCAGTGAGCGCGAGACGGGGCAACACCAAGGCGTGAGTTCGAAACCCCTGCGTCTGCCCGCCCGACTAGAGGTAGCAGAAGTACTTGAATCTCGGTATTCATCCTCGTTAGATAAAGAAAAAATTGCGAAGGACCAGTGGTTTGTTCCCGAACTCCAGCGGCCGTTATCGTGGGATGACCGAGTTGAAGGAGTAGATGTGGTTCGAGCCGCAAGTGGTGAGGTGCTCCGGCTCAGGAGTAGCGGGATGCAGTCAGTGCCAAAACCGGGTTGGGTCGTTGTTTTGACCTCAGGTGATGAAGCAGGGGGTTATACTTGGACGCTGTATGGTTTGCCGACTGGGTTTGCCGACTGGCGGCTAGACCGTAAGCAACTCGATTAAAGCATCAAAGAGCTGTTTTCAAACGCTCCTTGTTATATTCGCCGCCAGAAGCTTAAAGACAGGCAGTTCCAAAATTACCTCCTAACTCCCTTATGTTGTACTCCTGGTACAACTTTTCCGAACAGTCATGCTGGGCATGCGACATCTCATTTACTGTGTGATTTTTCGCGTTGGAATGGATTTTCATTTCAGGGTGGCACGTCACCTGGAGTATAATTGGGCAGATGGTTTTGCCCCACAGGTTATTTTTGGAGTTGGTTATGGAGAATCAAGAAATTTACAGTGATGTTGAGTCCACTGCTCATCTTGAAACAACTGTCGGTGAGTTGGTCGAGGTGATCACAGCCATCGCTCAAAAGGCTGGGCGCACTCAGGAGGAGTGTTACAAGCTCGCGTCCTTCACCGTTGAGAAGCTTTTGCGAGACAAGAAACGTAAAGAACTTCTCTCGTAGTAGCCTTAAAGATCGGTAGCGCGCCTTACTGCAGTGCTCTCTTTGCGGAAGGCGCGCTTGCGGAGCCACGGCCTTAACTCGGCTCTGCAAGCCTCACCACTGGCTGTTCTGCAAAGAGTGGGGGCCCCTCAAACGAAATGTTCCGGTACGCGGCGATGCTCCAGCCGGCGTCTGCTAGGTAGTGTCGGCCCAAAAGGTCCGGGGACTTTGACAGAGGCTCGAGAGGAAGGCCGATTGAGAGTGTCGATGACGCGAAAAGTTGTGCTCGATTGTTGGTGCTGCCATCAAGATTTAGACCGGTAGGTGCGCCGACGACATGCACCGGGACTGCGGACTCATTCATCTGTTCGGTAAACTCCTGCGTCCACCTTCCTAACTCTCTCTCTAGGTCGCTAAGGCCACACAGTACGTTGTGCGAGCTCTCGACAATATTGGCTACTGTATTCCATAACGGTGCGTCCCACAGTCTTACTGAGGCTCCGCGAGCGGCTAGCGTGCGTAAGAGTCTTTTTCCATTATCTGACGTAGGAAGGCGAGCTGCTGGAACCACGATCTCTAGAGAGCTGCCGGCATTTAGAAGATGTCGCGCAGCGGCTAGCACAATCCAGCCGTACACAGAGTCTGACGCAAAGACGGTGATGTTGCCGCCGTTGGCCGAGTGCCCAAGGGCGAAACGAACTACCATCGCCATACTGAATCCGCACCCTTCAACGACTTGTAGTGGTGCTAGACCTTCATCATCGCTCCCGAGCGTAGTAATCCGTTGCCATTGGTCGAAAGAGCAGGTGGGGACTTCTTTGCCGTCTTGTGTCGAGAACCCTTTTGCCATATCCGAAGTAATTGCTTTCGAGCCTACTTAGGTAGTCGCTGCAGACTCGTATCGGGGATAGAGATACACCGTCGTAAGTGGTGTATCGGCATCTTGCGTCAATTACTTAGCTAAATTATTCCGGGTAGGTGACGAGTATGCCAAAGTTCGGAGTCGCAGCCCCGTAGTCGGATAGACAGAAATGCTTTAGCTGTGGCCCCAATCGTGGCGATTGCTCTAAGGATGAATCGCAAACCGGTCGATCTCCTAAAT
>JAYVGZ010000001.1:0-4097 GCA_043771805.1 Pseudomonadota bacterium | reverse complement strand
CTTCAGCAAGGTTATTGCTGAAGTGAGGTTTTCAGGCCTACCGTTAGACGTAAGTCATGGGTGGTTTCACGCCGTTCAAAAATTTTTCGCACCGACGAGGTTTCTATGCGCACGCTAATTCTTCTCCTTACTTCTCTCTCTATTCTTGTTCCTTCAGGTGATGCATTCGCCCAAACCTCTACGAGTTTCGTTTTGTGTGCCGCTGCCTCAACTGGAAGGATTCGTGCAACCACAAGGTGCACTAGCGGAGAGACGCAACTTAGCACCTCAAATTTTGCCCGGATCATCGGTGTGGGCACACCAACAGGTACTCCTACCCCGACCGGTACTGCCGTGCCTGGTGGTAATCCCGCCGCGACAGAATCCGCGGACCTGTCAACTTGCTACCGTACTTCGGGCACAAGTCGGGGTAGCCCTCAGGATGGGTTAGTCTCAGTAGCGGTTCAGTGTAATCGGACCACGCAGGTAATGATTGCCAGTGAGTTTAGCTCGGTTGATAAGACGAATGCTGGTCCGAGCCTTGAGAGCAGTACGATAATCTACTCGGGGAACGTCCCGAATGGGATTCAGATGTCTGTGCGTGGAGCGACTAATAAGTTCTTTACCCTTAATGTCACAGCCGTATGTTGTGACCGTAACTAGGCTAGGGCCCAAACTGCTTTCCTTGCGGGAATGTAACAAACCTTCGAAGTCGGTTGTTGAGAGGCACCGCGGCCCCGACTTAGCCGTCCTTTATTAAGGTCAGCCTCGCGACGACCGATACCTAACTGGTCCCAACGCGTTCGCTACGTAGCCGTTCTCGTTGGGGCAACCGTTGGAGGGAATTAAGATGGTAGGACGAATCGGACGAGGATGGAACATCGCGAAGCAGAGTTGGCAGATTGTTTGTCAGGATAAGGCACTCCTTCCGTTTCCGATAATGAGCGCGATCTCCACTCTTTTGGTTGTTGTATCTTTTATTGCACCGGTAGTCTTCGTTCCGGGCATGTCTCACACGTTTGTTGCTGAACTCGAAGCCGCTCGATCTGGGCACGGGAATTCAAACATAGAGATTGCTTTTGTGGCTGCTAGTTTTCTGTTCTATGCGGCAAATTACTTCGTCATTGTATTCTTCAACACCGCGCTTGCCGCATGTGCCGCACAGCGCTTTAAGGGAGAAACCCCCACCGTCGCGGGCGGACTGCGCGTAGCGGTGGCCCGACTCCCACAGATTATCGGTTGGGTGCTACTCGCCGCCACAGTGGGTACAGTGCTGAAGGTGATTGCCGAGCGCAGCAGACTACTCGGCAAGATAATTACGGCTCTCTTTGGTTTTACATGGACAATAGCCACCTACCTCGTTATTCCTACGCTCGCGGTCGAAGGGCTTGGCCCCATTAAGGCTTTAAAACGCTCATCGAGCTTGGTTGCAAAGTCATGGGGAGAAGGTCTCGTTGGAACTGTAAGTATGGGCTGGTTCGGATTTCTTCTCTTACTTCCCGCTTTCTTGGTAGCCGTGCCAGCGCTCTTTGCCTTTTCAGTGGCGCCAGTTCCCATGGGGATGATGATTGGATTTGGAGTGCTCCTTTTTCTGGTCGGATTGGTGATGCTTAGTGCGATGAAGCAGGTTTTTATAGTTGGGCTTTATCTGTATGCGTCAGATAAGCAGGTGCCGCACGGTTTCTCAGCAGAGAATTTTGAAGGGGCGTTTCGGGCTAGGGCTTAAATCGGTAGGGCGTTCACAGGGAGCCCGGCTTAGGGTTGAAGACAAGAAAGCGGCGACCTTCTACCACCCACCTCTCTTTTTATTCTAGTCTCCCCTTGCGAACGTCTTTTAAAAGTTGAAAGTGGTGTTTAAGATTATCTGCAGCGCGACTCTGTAGCTTTGGGGAATGTTTAGTCACGACGATACGGTGGCTTTACATCTTCAAAGTGCTATCGTGATCATCACGTTATGTTGTCGCCCAATCCTCGTAAGCAGCCGATCGAACCTAGCTCCATAGACACTGGTCCCCAATTCGATGTCTCGGACTCAGCCTGGTCTCGGGAGTTGAACAACTCAACTTCGCATGCGCACATCGATGGACACGACACTTCGCGCCTTACCCCGTAAGATCTAGAGAACGTAAAGCTACTCTTTCACCGCATTAGAGTCCCTTGGCGTTTTTTCTCGCGCACAGTGCTTTTATGCAGATCACAGTTCCAGAGATTGCCGAAACGGTCTCGCGGTCACAGCAGTATAACCGTGACCCTCAGAATCGAATCGAAGCGACCCGCTCCTTTCTCAAGTCCATTATTCTAAAAGGGCCGGATTCGTTAGAGGGTAATCAGGCGATTGAAACCGCCAACGCCGTTCATCATCGACTCAGCATCAACCCTCAGTCTCCTGCCTTTGCGTTCGTGCTCTATACACTTTCAACTGAATTCATCAGATCTCTCCGTGAAAATAGCGCGGTGAACCCGAGCTTTGATGAAGAGTTAGCTCTGTTCAAGCTGGTTCGGCGAGTTGGTGAGAAGATGGGGACAACAACAGGTATGATGGACTATCAGTCGTTTATCGCCGCCAATGAGGAGTATAGAAACGCAATCTGGGGTCTTAACGCGTCGCTGCCTCGAACAGTGGCCCATCAAATGCTTCATAGTGGGCTCAAGCGATTTCCAGGTGCCAGTCGCCGACTCGCTAGTTCGGTTTTGTTAAGTCTGGTGGGCGAGCCAGTGCTAGGTCAACTCGAATTGCCACATCCGAGTAATACCACAAGGAGAGTTGTTCGGTAGGTGACGAGGTTTCTCGCGGTAAAGCCAGATAGCGAGTGTCGAAGTCAGGCGGCGCTTCTTGTTAGTCTGTAGCGGTAGGAGACTTTAATGGTGACGGTATCCCAGACCTCTCGTCAACGGACTCCACGGGTAATGTGGTGAACATTTTTCTTGGTCGCAATAACGGGGTTTGGGACCTAGCTACTGCCGACAGCACCGGTACCTCAGCAAGCATTTTTCTTGGTAGAGGCGATGGTACATTTGCGCGAGAGTCCCGCAGTTCATTGAGTAGGTGCAATGCGCTGCCCAACTTAGACGGAGATATGGTGAGCGTCACCATTATTTCAATTAATTAGTTGCACGCCCACCAGCCCATCACTCCGTCAACGCACCAGCCACGCTCAAGGCCCTCACAGTCTCCATCGTTGTCATAATCAGAAACCCAGCTTCCATGCGAGACTGTCCCGTGGAATCCGGTATTATAGGTGCAATCACTAGGTACATAACCTCCAGGCGCAGGATAAAAAGTAATATTAGGATCGACCTGATCTCTATAGCCATAAACGAGGGTGCCATTCTGGCATACGTAGTGTGTAGCATACACAGTCCAGATCATTATAAAGTCATAAGCCTCAGCATAAGTTAAGCCGGAGCCTCCCCAATAATTGCCACTTCCAGAGGTTTGGGCTCCCCCGTACCGCCCATCGCAAGTCATTACTGCGTCACCGTGCTGGGCCGTTCCGCTCGTGCTGCAGACACTATTGGGAACTGCGCACGGTGGGATGGTGGCTGTTGCTGTAGCGGTAGGTGTGGCTGTTGGCGTTTCTGTTGGTGGTACAGCTGTCGGGGTAGGAGTACTAGTAGCAGTTGGGGCCGGTGTTGCTGTTTCGTCTGGTGTAGCGCTTGCTTCAGGCGTAGGCGTAGCCAAATTATACGGCGGCCCTTCCGACGCCGACATCGATAAATTCCCCCCGCACACCGGCGGCAGGCTCCCCCAAGTATTCATCGGGATTAAATTACAACTACTATCAACCCTAAACGGCATATTGTCGCTAACGCTGTTCAATCCTGTGACATTGTAGTTCCTGCCCATACCCAGTTGAAAAAACAGCTCCTCGAGGAAACATCTTGATCTCCTATTCGGAGTCTGATGCTCGGAGATTGTATTCGGCACCAGTGTGCTTGGACCACAAGCACTCTCCATCGCATCAACTATCGCCTGTAAACACGGTATACCGCTGCCATTAAAGAAGTACGTTGCATACTGTGGTACTAGGTTCGGATCTCCGTAGTCCCAGGTTCCATGGACGGATACAGAGTGACCGTAGCAAGAGGCGGTTGCGGTTGCGGTTGCCACAGCCGTT